>CAZGMU010000019.1:12776-23739 GCA_964526975.1 uncultured Planctomycetaceae bacterium | reverse complement strand
TTGGTCAGGAGGTTGCCGCTGGCCACGTTCTGGACATCAAATCCGGCTTGGCTCAGTTAGTCTTTGAAAGCGGCGCTGAAGTGGTTCTGGCCGGTCCTTGCCGGCTGCGAGTTGATAGCTCGATGATGTGCCGGCTGTTTTCGGGTAATGTTTCGGCCGAGGTGCCTCATCAGGCGGCTGGGTTTACGATCCGCGGGCCGTCGGCCGAGGTGATCGATCTCGGCACTCGCTTTGGTTTCTCGGTGGGAGGTGATCTCACGTCGTTTGAACGATCGCGGCGAGGTGATTGGTAGAGAGTTTCGCCTGAAGAAAAATCAGGCGGTTCTTTTTCCGGGCGAAAAGAAACAAGCTCAGCGATTGGCGGCCGATGAAGCCAAGTTTGCCTTGGAAGTGAAGCCACTTTGGCGCCAAGACAAGATCGAACCACTTGCGATCGATCGCAATATCGGGTTGTGGCTTCGTGCGGAGCACGGAGTCTTGACCGATAAGAAGCAGCGGGTAATTGCCTGGCAAGACTTGGCGCCCACTTCGAACCGAATCACGAACGATTCGTTTCAATCCGACCCGCAAGCACGTCCGCAGCTTATTATGGATGGCATTTTTGGCCATCCAGCGATTCGATTCGATGGCGCCACAAGCTATATGACGACGACGCCGATCACTACAACCGACGATCAAACGATCGTCTGCGTTTTTCAGTACGCGCCGCCCGTGGCCGGTAGGGAGCGGGTCGGGGGGCAGATCGTCAACTACAACGGGCCGCCGAGCCGTTATCTGCCCGATATCCGTAGCCCAGGTGTGCTGCAGCTTGGCGAAAAAATCGATAGTTGGAATGGACCGGTAACGTCGATTGCTGCGAAGGTATTCGTGGGCCACGATTCACGCGGAGCCGATATCAGTGCCGGCGTTGTCGTATCCAAGCGGTTGGATTATTCGCAGCCGCATGTCGTGGCATACGTTTACAACAATACCCACAACAAAGCATTATTGTTTGTTGATGGTAACGTGGTCGGCGAGAGTTCCGCCCCGACCAGCGTTGCCGTCACCTCGCGAAAAGTGATCGGCAAACACGGCATTTTTGACCAATGGTACTTCCACGGCGATCTCAGCGAGTTGGTAATTTACAATGCTGCTCTGCGTATTCCCGAGGTGAAAGAGCTTAGCCGCGGCTTGATGCAGCGTTACGGCATTTCTGCTGAAAAAGAGCCCCTGAAAAATGCCACCTAGGTGGTGATCTGTCTTGCATGTCCGTTCCTACGATATTCGCGCCAAGCTCGCGAACGGCTAACTTCTAGGCATGAAATGGTTTCGTGGAACCCCTGAAGGCGCTTTTCTTGCGCACAGTGCTGCCGTTACCGGCGACGTGCAACTCGGCGCCGAAAGTAGTGTCTGGTTCTCCGCGGTCGTGCGTGGTGATGTAGCGCCCGTGGTGATCGGCAAACGCGTAAATATTCAAGATGGCAGCGTCGTTCATTGCGACACGGGCTATTCCAATACGATCGAAGATGATGTGACGATTGGCCATCGGGCAGTTGTCCACGGAGAACGCGTTGGGCGGGGCTCCTTGGTGGGCATCGGGGCAGTTTTGCTCGGACATACCATCATCGGCAAAGAATGCCTCATTGCCGCCGGAGCGGTCGTGCCGCCGGGATTGACGGTGCCTGACCGGATGGTGGTGATGGGCGTGCCTGGTCGAATCGTGCGCCCCGTGAACGAGAGGGAGCTGGAGTACATGCGCTGGCTCAGTGGGCGATATATGGAACTCGTCCAGCGCTACCAAGCCGGCGAATTTGGCGAGCCGCCGCCGGCAACTCGCTTGGCATTCGCAGCCAGGCCGACCGTCATCTGGTCGACGCTCCTGCTCCAGATAAACATATACCGTCGATCAAATACCGGGCTGCATCTGGCGCAAGCGACTTCCGTTCGCCGATGACGGTAAATCACCAGTTTGCAGGCGGGGCAGGTTCCCATGTATTTCGGCCGAGGGCGCCGCACTTCTGCTCCGTAGCACCGCATTCCATTGCAACCAATCGCGAGCGCAACGGCTTGCCATTTCGGGCCATGCCCAGCGCCGCGCGGCGCGAGCGCGTGGGCGATTTCGTGAAGTATTGTATCGCGAACTTCGTCCTCGCTGTTTAGCTCGACCAAATGACGCGACAATGAGATTTGCCTCTTGGAATAGTAGCACTTGCCGAAGCAGACTTTCGAGCGATCGAACGCGAACGTCCATTTCGGCAACAGCTTGTGCAATCGCATGAGGTCGAGCGCCAATTGCTCTGCTTGCATGATCTCCATCTCAGTACCCGTGTTCTTCCTTGTTCCTGTCTCGATTTTCTCGCGAAAGAGTGTCTTTCAGGCCAATATCTCGTTGATGATTTTCCCATGAACGTCGGTCAGCCGCCGTTCAATTCCATTATGACGAAACGTCAACCGTGTGTGATCGATGCCCAACAGATGCAAGATCGTCGCGTGGAGATCGTAGCAGTAAGTTTGGCCTGCGACGCCTTTGTAGCCGAATTCATCACTTTGCCCATGGCTGACGCCCGGCGCGATGCCGGCTCCCGCCAACCAGGTTACAAATGCTCCGCCATTGTGATCGCGGCCTGTCGCGCCTTGGGTGAAGGGCATCCGACCAAACTCGGTAGTCCACACGACGAGCGTATCATCGAGCATTCCCCGTTGGCGCAAATCGCGCAATAACGTGGCGATGGGCCGGTCGACCGATTGGGCAATCGCTGGCAATTCCTGGTGGATATCGGAATGGTTATCCCAATTGCCTTTGGCACCGTCCATCCCGCTCCACACCTGGACGAATCGCACGTCGCGTTCCAACAGCCGACGCGCGATCAAGCAGTTGCGCCCAAATCCGTTCAGTTGTTGATCATTCGCGCCATAGGCCGCAAGCGTCGAAGGTGTTTCGTCGGACAAATCAAGAACTTGTGGCGCGCTGAGCTGCATTTTTGCGGCTAGCTCGTACGACGCCATGCGTGCTTCGAGACGCGTGTCGCCGGGGTGTCGGCCTTGGTGATCGGCATTGAGCTCGCGAAGCAGTTGCAAGCCGGCCATCTCACTGCTTGCGCTAATGTGGCCTCGCTGCCGATCTTCTTCAGAAGGCTCCAGGTTGGCGATGGGAATCGCGGCGTTCGGATAGATCATCGTTCCCTGATGAGCGGCTGGGAGGAAACCTTGCGAGAAGTTCCCGGTCGCGTTGTAGGGCAACCCACGTGGGTCGGGGAGCACGACGAAGGTTGGCAGATTGTCATTCAAACTTCCCAAGCCATACGACAGCCACGCGCCCATGCTCGGAAAACCGGGCATCAGAAAGCCGGTGTTCTGCATGTAGCTGGCAGGCCCGTGGACGTTCGTTTTCGACGCCATCGCCATCAAGAATGCTAGCTCATCAACGCATTCTGCCATGTGTGGAAAGATTGTGCTGACCCAACGTCCGCACTCGCCACGCTGCTTGAACTCAAACGGGGACTTCATAATCGCGCCGATTTCGCTCGTCGCGGCCGTCTTGATGCCGAAGTCGATTTTCTCTCCATGCCGCCTGGCAAGCGTCGGCTTGTAATCGAACGTATCGATATGGCTGACGCCGCCGTTCATGAAGAGCTGAACGACGCGTTTCGCTTTAGGAGCATGATGTAGTCCGCCTTCCAACGATGGCTGGACTACTTGCCCACCGAACGCCTGCTCCTGGGCCAGCAAGTGCATGAGCGCGATGCCGCCGAAGCCCGCGCCCATTTCCAGCAGGCACTGTCGACGTGTCAGGAGCTTTTGATTGGTTGTTGCCATCGGGCAGAAGAAAATAATTAAGCCAAAACTACCTTGTTATGTTAATCCACGAACATAAATTCATTGGTATTCAGTAAAAACCGGCACGCATTGGCTAAGCCAAACCGCTTTGCATAACGTTCTACCGCTGCTTGCTCCTTGGCCTCGGGCTCCCGGCCGAGGAGCAGTTTGTAGAGGCGCTTCGTCTGCTCGGAAGGCTCCGGGCTTTCGGCCGCGAGCTTTGCCGCTATATGTTCACTTTGCCGAATGATGAATTTGTCGTTCTGCATAGCCAGCGCTTGCAGGGCAGTGATCGAAACCGTGCGTTTGGGCACCTGCTGGCTGCCATCTGGGCAATCTAGAGCTGTCATGAAGGGGTCGGGAATCGTGCGGAAAATAAAGCGGTAAATACTGCGCCGATTGTTGACCGGGTCGTCGATATTGAAGTGCTGATAATCGGCATCGGGACGCAAGCCTCCTGCTTTGACTTCAACGAACTGCTTAACCGGGGGCCCTCCCATCTCCAAATCAAGCTTACCGGAAAGTCGCAACACGGCATCGTGAACCGCTTCGGCATCGAGGCGCTGCCGGTTCATACGCCACAGCAGCCGATTATCGGCATCGACGAGCGCTGCCTCGGCGGAATGTCGAGACGACTGGCGATAAGTTGAGCTCAGCACAATCAAACGATGAAGAGCCTTCAGCGAGCCACCGTTGTCGCGAAGCGTCGTGGCGAGCCAATCGAGCAGCTCGGGATGGCTGGGCGGGGAACCCATATGGCCAAAGTCGTTCGGCGTATCCACGATCCCTTGGCCAAAATGATATTCCCATACACGATTGGCGATCGAGCGCCAGGTCAATGCATTTTTCGAATCACTCAGCCACGTGGCCAGCGCAATTCGGCGTTGTGATTCGCTCTCTGCATCTGGTATTTCTAGCTTGCCGCTCAATCCGTTCACGCAGCCCAAAGCACATGCCTGTGCTGGACTACGTGGCTTATCGATCTCGCCGCGATCAAGAATAAAGACTGTCCGTGGTTTCGTGGCCGGATGAAACGCTCCAACCGTCTTGAATTGGTTGGTGCCGCAATACATTGTTTGCTGCGCCGGCAAAGCGGCCAGTCGATCGTCGATCGAACACTCGAGATAAAAGCAAGCTAATTGGAGCCGCTGTGTCTCGCTGCGCTGCGCCGAAGGGGTGCCAACAATCGTCGAGATTTCAGACGGTATCCGAGCCGGATCAATTGGTTGCGATTTCAACCACTCGGTCGCCTTCGCCTGTAACTCGGGGGAAAGTAACGCCGGCTCCTTCGTCTCTCTGCGCTGCTGCACGTCCGCGCGCTCCGCGATCAACGCTTTCCGTTTCTGCCCGATAGTCGGATCAGCGTCGTATTCGCGCGGTGCTTTATCAATACCGGCAAATACTGCTTGCAAACCGTAATAATCGGCTTGGCTGATTGGATCGAATTTGTGATCGTGACAGCGGGCGCAGTGAACCGTGCTGCTTACGAATGTCGTCATCGCATTCGAGACGATGTCGTCACGATCAAGATATTGAGCCAGTAAATAGTCGGCCGTATCTTTTTGTCCCGATTGCAGCGTGCTCTGGTCCCAGGGCCCTGTGGCTAAAAAGCCGGTCGCTGCCAGAGCTTCGGGACTGTCTGGCTCCAGTGCATCGCCGGCGATTTGTTCACGAATGAAGGTGGCATATGGCTTATCGGAGTTAAAAGCCTTGATCACATAGTCGCGATACGGCCAGATGTCTCGCTGCAAGTCGTGTTCAAAGCCGTGCGAATCTGCGTAATGAACAACATCCATCCAATGGCGCGCCCAGCGTTCGCCATAACGGGGGCTAGCCAATAAACGGTCGACAAGTTTTTCATACGCATCGGGCGACTTGTCGGCCAAAAAAGCATCGACTTCCTCTGGCAGCGGCGGCAACCCAATCAGGTCGAAATAGAGTCGCCTGATAAGCGTCGAACGATCTGTTTCCGGCGCCGCCTGCAACCCCTGATCGATCAGCGATTTTAAGATGAAGCGATCGATCGGCGTGCGGACCCAACTTTCCAGCTTGGAATCAGTGAACGTCGTCGGCGCGGTTTGCGTTAGTGGTCGATATGCCCAGTGGTCTGGCCATTCAGCCCCCGCAGCAATCCATTGACGTAGGGTTGAAATCTGCTGTTCGCTTAGCGGCTCACCCTCGGGCGGCATCCGTTCCGACTCGTCAGCCGTCACCCGGCGCAGTATCTCGCTGCTATTCGGTTGCTCGGGAACGATCGCGTGATTGCCCGATTCAAGCCTGGCGACAGCACCTTCGCGCAAATCCAAGCGAAGTCCGCCTTCAGCGGTTTGAGGGCCATGGCAGCGAACGCACTTAGACGCCAGTAATGGTTGAACATCTCGCGTGAAATCAATCTTCGCTTTGGCCTGAGCGATCGAAGCCGTTGTCGTTTCTCCGAACGATTCAAATGCGATTGTTAAGACAATCGGTATCCCACCTAGCGCAATGGCGAGCAGATTCACTCTCATAAATACAAGTGGCCAATGCGCTATTTGTTGGCGTGTCATCCAGTCGCTCTATTGATTCACGGGATTTGAATTCATGTGGATTATCCAGTTTACGGCCATGTGATTTACCCGGCTTCCAGCAAATCTTATGAACTCAGGCCTTTCCCACGGTACTCTAGAAATTATCCGCCGATGCAGAGGCCATGTCGAGCTATTCTACTAGATGTTCTCATCTGTAAGGCTATCGGGGCGACCGGCGCCGAACCGAGGATGTTTGCAGTCTACGTAGGGCCCATTAAAATAGACTTCTGCAGCGAGATCCAGTTAGTGATCGAGGCTGAATGCAAAGGTGATCTCGATGTCTGCGCTCATTCGCTTTGCCAAGCCGTCCGACGCGTCCGATATACTTGCAATCTATGGGCCTTATTGCGAGTCGACCTCTGTATCGTTTGAGATTGTCGCGCCGTCCCTCGACGAGATGCGAGAACGAATCGCACGTGTTACGGCTGATTATCCTTGGCTTGTTGCCGAGATCGATGGCAAGGTGGTGGGCTTTGTATATGCGAGTCGTCACCATCTGCGCGCTGCCTACCGCTGGTCTGTCGATGTTGCTGTTTATATTTTGCCACTCCAACAGCGAAGCGGAGTAGGACGAATCCTTTACGAAACGCTATTTTCAATTCTGCCGGAGCAAGGATTATTCAAAGCGTTTGCTGTGATCACCTTGCCAAACCCAGCAAGCATTGGTTTGCATGAGAGCTGTGGCTTCCGGCCGGTGGCTATTCTAAATGGCGCTGGATACAAGTTTGGCAAATGGCATGATGTGGGCTATTGGCAGCTCGATTTACAACCAGAGAGAGATTTCCCTCCTGATCCTGAGCCGTTCGCTCTATTTCGTGCCCATCCAGCGGTAGCCGCGGCGCTGGTCGAGGGAAATCGTAAAATTTCTGTCAAACGGAACACAATCAGATAGGCCCGAGTGTGTGAAATTGATTGTAAGCTGCTTTACATTTTTTCCTCCGAATGTGACTAGGCTCATGTCGCAAAATCGCAAGAATAATGTGGAACTTTCGGAAGAGAACAAACACCTGCGGGCACAAATAGCCCAATTAGAAGATCGGCTCGACCATTGGACTGAACATGGCGTTACATTTGCCTTGCAGCAAGCCGAATCGCTCCATCGCGAGGTGATGGGGGCTGTTTCCGATGTAGTGCTTATTGCCGACGAAGCGGGCCGACTCAAATACGTGTCGCCTAACGCGCACCTTATTTTCGGCCATCCGGCTACCGACATACTGAAACAGGGCCGTGTGGCCTTTGTCCTGCCCGGCGAGTTTTTTGACCCCGATGTCTTGGAACAACGCCGCGAAATTTCCAACATCGATCGTCAGATTCGCGACGCCATCGGCCGCTCTCGTAATCTCTTGGTTACGGTTCGCCGAACGGAAAGCCTCGATGGCAGCGTAATGTTCATCTGCCGAGATGCTACCGAGCGGATCAAGCTTGAACTCGATTACGAGCTGTTATCGCTTACTCTGGATCGCCAGGTAGAGGAACAGACGCGTGAACTGAGGGAAAGTCGAGATCGTTATCGGCGATTAGTCGAAGGGTTGCGTAACGAGTATCTATTTTATGCGACGGATGAAACTGGCATCATCACTTATGTGAGCCCATCAATCTACAATACGCTTGGCTATCGTCCTGATCAGGTGTTAGGCAAAAATTGGCGCGGCTTTGTTGATACCAGCTCGCCTGAATTTGCCGAGCTGGAAAGATTGGAAGGGATGCGTTTCGCCGGCCTGGAAACTCCTTCGGTTGCGGCTTGGATCATGCATGCAAATGGTGATCGTAGGCTATTTGAGTTTCGTGATGCCCCCGTAAAAGACCCGGACGGTCGCGTTGTTTCCAACGAGGGTATCGGCAAAGACATCACCGAGCGATATCTGGCAGAGCAGGCCTTGCGCCAGGCCCGCGAAGATCTGCAGCGAGGCATCCAGGAGGCTACCGCCGAACTCACTCTGAAGAACGAAGAACTCCGGCAGAAACGTGAGCTTTATCGCTCTGTGATTCAAGACCACTTGGAGTTCATTATTCGTTGGCAGGGAGACGGAGTGCAGACATTTGTCAACGATTCCTACTGCCGCTATTGGGGAGCAAGGTCGGAAGAACTCATCGGAATCAGCTTCTTGTCGTCAGTTCTTGAAGAAGATAAAAGCGTTTTGCAAAAGAAACTGGCTTCGCTTTCGTACAATAATCCTGTGGTCGAGCACGACCATCGAGTGATTCGTTCAGATGGCCGCACTACTTGGATGCACTGGACCCATCGCGCGCTTTTCAATGCTCAGCAAGAATTAATCGAATACCAATCCGTGGGATGCGATATTACCGATCGTCGTCAGCGCGAAGAGCTTTTACAAGCTCGAGCCATCGCGATGGGGCAGCTTCGCGCGCTCACCGAACGAGAACAGGATGTGATGCGTTTAGTCGTCGCCGGAAATCCCAATAAAGTGATGGCTCGTAAACTAGGTTTGAGCATCAAAACAATCGAAAAACATCGCGGCAGCCTCATGAAAAAACTGCAAGTTCGCAGCGTTCCTGAATTGGTCCGCTTCGCGCTGCTCGTCGATGAAACGAACGCCGCATAATGTCTATATTGGCGTGGCTTTGCCTGGAAGTTTACGCCAAGCCACAAGATAGACCTGTTGCCAGAACACCCTTATCCAATCGCTTGCGGCTTAGCGCGATAAGCCTATCGGCGTTAAGAATGCGCTTCTAAAATCGGGTCCGAAGGACCAATATCGCCATTTCGTCAGTAGGGTTTCCACTCCCATTGGTGCGGCAAACCGGCAGGGGTTTCCCCCGATCGGAGGCATCTACTTGCATGCCGTTTTGTCGCAAGCATAGATGCATATAGCGCCATCTTGCACCAGGAATTCATACCGATTACGCCACTCCATGAGACAGAGCATTCGCGTTCAGCAGAAATTGCGTCAGCGCATGCCTTTTTCTCCCTCGCAACGAGTGCATGGTTGGTTTTATGAGAACACCTAGGCTGTGGATAAAGTTGGCAATCAAGTTGTTGTTGGCTGTTCTATTTGAGCGGCATATTAAAAGTTCGTGTCGTGGGGAATCTGCCAATTGAAAAGCGCGAGGCATTCCCCGCAGAATAAACCGTGACTACGATCGGGCGAAGGGCCAGAATTCAACGATCGTGTAAAAACTTTCAGTAATCGGTGGAGAGACCGGGCATTCCTCTCTACCTTTGGTGTGCGTGGCATTCACGCCACCACTGGTAAAATAGTTATGAACGAAACGGAACAAAACAGGCACTTGCCTACATTCGAGAATATCGATATTTGCAGTGACACCAATCTACGTCCAGTAATTGGCGACCCCGCGCGTGGCTTGCAAAAGCTCAGTTCTGCTCGGCGGCGTCAGGGCTTGTCGATTCGCTGTGTTGCCCAACGACTTGGGCGGACCGTCAGCGAGGTTCGCGCTCAGGAAGATGAGCACGCAGACCTCCTGGTCTCCGAATTGTATCGCTGGCAGAGTGCGCTCGAAGTGCCACTCGAAGAGTTGCTGCAAGAACCTGAAGACTCGCTTTCGACAATGGTGTCGGTTCGCGCGCAACTTCTAAAAGTAATGAAGACAGCGATGGCCATGCAACGGCAAGCACGCTCTGAAGCGGAACGCCGTCTTGCGCGCCAGCTTACCGAGCAACTCCTGGAAATCATGCCGGAATTGAAAGAAGTTGCTGGTTGGCCTGCGGTCGGGCATCGCCGCCGGGCAGACGAGGTTGGGCGTATCGGAGAAAATCCGATCTCGGACGATTGGTTGCACGAGGCCGGTTAGTCTGTTGGCCAAGGGCCGTTTGCTTACTGGCCTACATCGGCGGTCGTTTCTTCGCTTGGGTAAGGAACCGCATCGCCACGCAATTCGCAGATCGCGTTGTGTGCCGCGCGCTGTTCAGATTCTTTTTTGCTGCGTCCCCAAGCGGGCGCGAATCGTTGCCGTCCAATCTGGGCCGACATTTTGAAGCACTTGCTGTGGTCGGGCCCCTTCTCATCCATCAGGTGATACGTCGGCGTAACGCCATTCTCTCGCTGGGCAAATTGTTGGAGTAGCGACTTGTAGTTTCCACCTGTGTCGCCCGATGCGGCCGATTCGATCTCTGGGCCGAAATAGGCCAGCACAAACTCTCGTGCTCGCTCCATTCCGCCGTCCAAGTAGATCGCGGCGATCAATGATTCCAACACGTCGGACAACACCGATGGCGGCACCGCCGGGTTGGTTGTCATCCCTTTGCCTAGAACTAGAAATTCTCTCAGTCCGAGCGCCTGGCTGATCTTCGCACAAGTTTGCCGACTAACCACGATGGATTTAAGCTTCGTCAAATCACCTTCAAGCTGATCGGGAAACTGCAAAAACAATTGTTCGCAAACGACCAGTCCCAGCACCGCATCGCCAAGGAACTCCAATCGCTCATTCGAAGACAACCGATGGTCGGCGCCAGAAGCATGCGTCAATGCAGATTCGAGCAATTGCAAATCGCGAAACTGGTGCCCCAAACGCTGCTGGCAACGCTCCAGGCGGGTTTGATCATCCGATTCGGGAGTCGATTGGGGCGATTGAACCATGGCTCCTTGCTTGACTTCATTCGCCGCCGAAACACGCACCCCAGC
>CAZGMU010000019.1:2557-12766 GCA_964526975.1 uncultured Planctomycetaceae bacterium | reverse complement strand
ATAGATAACGACAAATACGTCGGATAAAGCAGCCTGTCCCCAGCAGGGGGACCGGCCCAAGTAACTCAAACGGCCGTTTTAACGTATCCGCGTCGTTGAAACGTGTCAATCGGTTGGAGTCAACAGAACGCTCCAAGACCTTTTCCTCGGGCCGATTTACCAGAAGCCGAAAACAATCACGAGCCAGCCACTGGGCCCGTCTCAGCAAGGATTGTCGCCTGCCCAGAGCAATCGTTATGCGTCGATCAAGGGGTGCCCAACATACATCTGCAGCACCTGGCTCTGAACTTTAATCGCGCGGATAAGTATCCAGATTTGCTCCTGGCTAAACGTCTTCGGATCCGACGCCGCCAGTGCTTCCAGCTCCTCGGTCATCGCGGCGTGTTGATCCGTGGTTACCTGCAGCTTCAGGCCGGCTCGCTTCCACGCATCGCGGAGCGCCCGCTGGTCGCGAAGCTGGGCCAAATCATCGACCGAGTTGGAGAGCAGCAGGCACAATCGGGCCACTTCTTGCGGCGAAGCCCCAGGTTGCAGCTTTTCGACTTGTTGGGCGAGTTCCGTACAGGTCATCGCGCTCGGTAGTTGTGACTTCACGGTGTTTTTCAGTGGTTGAAGGAGGGCGTTGCCAGGCAAGTCGGACGGCAATGCTATGAAGTCGAATGGTCCAACCGGCAAGGCTTAAAGCACAAAGACAAGAGTCCAGAAAAGTCGCCAATTGCTTTCCAGTAACTGCCGGCGTTCGTCAGCACGGAGCAACTTGCTAACGAAGTGTAGCTCATCCTACGCGACGCGCTTCAAGTAAGTTCATGAGGGACAAGACGAATCGCCGTTGTAAAAAGCCCCCAGTCGTCGACAAAGCGGGGCCCATCAATCAGTTGCGCCGTGACGCTGCTGGCCCTCGTGCCATCTACCCGACATAATCGGTAAAATCGACAACCAGTGCCGCTACGAATCCCGTCGGCCATTGCAAACGACTGTCCAGCCTGGCAAGTATCCGAATTCCTAACCATCACGCGTTACCTATGGCAATTCTCGGCATCAACATCGACCACGTGGCCACCGTTCGCGAAGCCCGCAAAACCAACGAACCGGACCCAGTTTGGGCCGCTACCCTGGCTGAATTGGGCGGCGCCGATGCCATTACAATCCATCTTCGCGAAGATCGCCGACACATCCAGGATCGCGATCTGCACATCTTAAAGCAGTCCGTGGCGGTTCCTATCAACCTGGAACTTGCCTGTGCAGACGACGTTCTTGCGATCGCCTGCGAAACACGCCCCCATCAGGCGACGCTCGTTCCCGAGCGGCGCGAAGAGGTGACGACTGAAGGAGGGCTTGATGTCGTCGGAGCGCGACAAAAAGTCGCCGAAGCCGTTCGTCGTCTCAAGGGATCCGGAATTGTAGTGAGCCTGTTTCTCGATCCTGATCCGGCCCAACTCGAAGCTGGCGCAAGTCTGGGCGTCGACGCGATCGAACTTCACACCGGCGCTTATGCCCAGGCCTCGCTTTATCACAACCTCGATGAAACCCAAGCTACCTTGCAGACGTTGATAAAAGCTGGCCAGCAGATTCGCGCCGCCGGCATCACGCTCAATGCGGGGCATGGGCTCACGTATCGCAACGTAAAGCCCGTGGCAAGCATCGCGGAGATGCATGAGCTCAATATCGGCCATAGCATCATCGCCCGATCGATCATGGTGGGATTGGAGCAGGCTGTGCGCGACATGAAACGGCTTATCGGCTAGAAACAGTTTCAAAATCGAGGGCAGGTGTTCAGGGCTGACCAAAACAGCCGGGGCACAGGCTAGTGTCACGTTCCTTTGCGGCGTAGCTGAACTTGCCAGAGTTCAGATGCAATAAGAGCAGCGGAATTCTAGCGAACCCAACTACACCATTTCTTTCAAGCGGCAATTGCAGTGGCTCAATCAAGTTTCGCCGGTAAAGTGATTTGGATCAGCGGCGCGTCTTCCGGCATCGGTGAAGCGATAGCGCTCGATTTGGCCTCGCGCGGCGCGCTGCTGGTTCTTAGCGCTCGCCGTCAGGAGGTGTTAGAGAGCGTCCGCCGCAAGTGTGAAAATCCAGAAAAGCACCTTGTTTTGCCGCTCGATATGCTCGAGTCGGCTCGGTTTCCGGCCGCCGTCGAAGCGGTGAACCAGCACTTCGGCAAAATTGATATTCAAATCCACTGCGCTGGCATTAGCCAGCGAGCCGCCGCGGTTGAAACCGACTTGAAAGTCGACCGTCATTTGATCGAACTGAACTACCTGGGCCCTGTCGCGCTGACAAAGCAAGTCCTGTCGCAAATGCTGGCGCGCGGCGAAGGGCACATCGTTGTCATCAGTAGCCTTCTGGGAAAGTTTTCCATCCCGTTGCGCTCGGCTTACGCCGGGTCAAAACATGCGCTGCACGGTTTTTTCGATGCACTCCGCGCCGAAGTCGAGCCACGAGGCATCTCGATCACCATCGTCTGTCCTGGCTTCATCCGCACCAACGCGTCGTTCAATGCCCTGGAAGGCGACGGCAAGCCTCACAATAAAATGGACTCCGAAATCGACCACGGCCTCGCGCCCGAGCTGTGTGCCCAACGAATCATCCAGGCGATCGAGCGCCGCCGCCGGGAAGTCTATGTCGGTGGCAAGGAAGTGCTTGGCGTCTATTTCAGCCGCTTCGCTCCCAGACTTTTTCGCCGCTTTATTCGCCTCAAGTCGCGCCCGTAGCGGTGCTATCACCGGCGTCTACTGACGGTCTCGCGGCATCTGCGCCAATTTGCTATTAGTTGGCTTCTTTTCCAACTTTTAGCCAGCCATTCACTGGCAACTGCCGCGTTTGAGGTTTCGAGGCCGTTATGGACTCCACAACCACACTGCCTGCCACACTTTCATTGACTGCACCTGAACTCAAAAAACGCCTTCAAGAGCTACGGCAGACCGACAACTTCCGCAACTGGTACTACCTGCTGCGAACCCATGCCATGCTGCTGGCCACTATCGGTGGCGCTGTGTGGTTTTATCATATGACGCGCTCGGGCGGCGCGTCGGCGCTCTGGAACATCCCCATCTTTTTCGCCGCCATCACGATTGTGGGCGCCTTGCAACATCACTTGGCCAATCTTGCACACGAAGCCGTTCACCACACATTGTTCCGCAACCGCTATCTCAATGATATGGCTTCCGAATGGCTGTGCAGCTTTCCCATGTTCAGCTCCACTTTCTTCTACGGTTTGCACCATTTAGCCCATCATCAGTTCGTCAACGATCCCATCCGCGATCCTGATATTTCACAATTGCAGAAGAGCGGCCATCGGTTGTCGTTTCCGATTCTTCGCGATGAATTTCTCGACGTCCTATTTCGCCAGATGTGGGTGCCAAATCTGGTTCGTTATAGCATTGCCCGCGCCGAATACGATTCACTGGGAACCTCCCACAATCCGTATATCCGCCCGGATTGGAAGTTCACCAAATTGCCGGCTCGCCTCAGCGTCGTTTACATGGCGCTATTGGTTCTTTCCTTGGGTAGCCTGGTCGTCTATGGTAACCCAACACTGCTTGCTATTGTTCCATTTTCCCTTTGGGCCGGACTGGTGCTCACGCTTCAGCTACTGCCAGAGCGATACTATTACCAAAGCAAGATCAAGCCACTATTTTCCATCCGCACACTCGGCATGATGCGGATGACTTTCATCACGCTGGCCTTTTGCGGCGTGGCCTGGGCAACTTGGGCCACGGGCGATTGGTGGGCGGGCTACCTGATGGCCTTGTGGGTCGTGCCTCTCCTCACGACCTTTCCTCTCTACATGGTCCTCCGGCAGATCGTTCAGCATGGCAACGGCGACCGCGGCTGGCTTACCAACAGCCGCGTATTCATTTGCCATCCATTTGTGAACTTCGCCGTCTTCCCATTAGGACAGGACTATCATCTTCCTCATCACATGTTCTCGACGATCCCCCACTATCGCCTGAAAGCGCTTCATGCTGCTCTTAGCGAGTGCCCCGAATATCAGGAAAAAGCCACGGTAGTCGAGGGATACATTTGGCCCAAAGAGAAACCGCAGACCAAGCCGACCGTGGTAGACGTTTTAGGCCCTCGGTACGCGCCACAAGAGTTCCGCGAAGTTTACATCGACAACGCGGTTCTCGAAGGCCGCAATGTAACCGATCGGGATCGAAACGAAATTCTCGATGAAGGTGTACGCGAGGCCGAGCGAGTCCGCCGCGAGGCTCAGCCTGGCAGTTGGTCGACAACCCCACCTTCCCAGGGCGGGCATAAAGACGTTGCTTAATTCAGGTATAGCCGAACTCGCCAAAATTCGGACACGCAGCACTACGCTCTTGAAGTCCTAACTAGCCGTGATGATGCAAATGCAGCGAAGCATGGTTAGACCGCCACATGGCGTGAAATGCGCCCAACATACGAAGTATCGACCATCTGCTGAATGACGTCCAAACGCACAATATCTACGCTCCCGGTCGAGAACCACCAAACCCCGGTCCACGCTGATCGCCCATCTTAACCCCTCGTTGCTGCGCCCGCGCGTCGAGCTGTTTGCGAAACTCCGTGAATTGGGCACGCATTTTCGGTGTCGTGCGGTCGAGCCGCCGCTTCGATCGCTCGTCTCGCTGCGCATCGGTCATGGTTCGACCGTTGCGTCTTTGACCGGTGCCCTGGCGGTTGCTGTTTTGTTGCCGGGAGCTCTGCGATTGAACCATGTGGTTTAGAATCTCATCCAGTCGCTTCTGCTGATCCGCCTTCGACATCGCGAAGAACTCGTCCATCCGTTGTCGCATGCGGTTGTCCCATTGATCTCGATTAGCGTCGAAGAAGGCTCGCCGCTGATCTTGAGTCATTGAGTCCATCCGTTGACGAAAATCCGCACGAAGCTGATTTCGCTGGGCTTCTGGTAAGCTCTGATCCCACATCTGGCTTTCCATCGCTTGCAACTCGGCGATTACCGGATCGGGGGAACTGAAAAATCCGAAAGCCCAAGCCACTCCTCCCACTAGTAGAATCGTTAGCAGGCTGCTAAGAATCGCTCGGCGTTTGTTCATCACATTAACTCCTTTTTACGGGTCATTGGGCCACGATCAACGCGTCCACGTGACCGTCCAGATACATAAAATTCCGCGAGCCATCTTCACCAGGAGAACCATGGAACGCACCATAATCATTCACGATCCAAATTCGTGACGAACTGCCCTCTTTGCGGATTTGCTCACGAGTTTTGTTGGCCGCGCGCTCCACCTTGTACTCATAGCTCAGTCCCTCTTGTTCGAAGTACGTCTCATATTCGGTGCCATTGACTCGAACGATATCTTTGGGATCGATTCGATCGCCTGGACAACGAAACAATTCCGCATTTTCCTCGGTAAAATTTGCCAGAACTTGGCGCAAATTTGGCTTCTGTGGATCGGGCGGAGCTGTCGGTACCGAGACGATCATATTGACCGCGTCGGGAAATTTGCCTCGAGCGCCTTGCTTATCCACATACTGGTCCAACGCCAGGCCGATTTGCCGGAGGTTCGACTTGCATTGTGTCGATCGTGCCGACGCCCGCGCGTATTGCACCGCCGGCAGCAATAGCCCGATGAGCACAGCGATGATCGCTATCACCACAAGCAACTCGACCAACGTAAATCCTTGCGCTCGGCCAGTTCTTCGGGCCTTTCGATTTTGGTACTTGTTCATACTTTCATACTGTGTCCGTTACGCACCAAGGGTGGGAAAGCGTCTTGCTACTTCTCGAACCCCGCGGGTTCGCCTGGGTTTCGCCGGACTTCTTCGATTGCTATCGCCAGGCGATTGCCAGCATGGTCTCGCTTGCCTATCATGCCGCTGTCAGAATTCACTATCTAAACTGCTTGGAGGCACCCATTTGATGAGCACAAAAGGAGAGGCGTTTGCCGGACTCTCAGTCGCAATTGTCACCCCGTTCAAGGGGACCGAAGTCGATTACGATACTTTGCGAGCCCAACTCGAGTTCCAAATCGCCGCTGGAACCAACTGCATTGTCCCGGTAGGCACCACCGGCGAGTCGCCCACTCTTAGCCACGAGGAGCAAGACCGCGTTATTGCCTTTGTCGTCGAGACCGTCGCTGGCCGCGTTAAGGTGATGCCCGGCACCGGCTCGAACAGCACCTCCGAAGCGCTCCGCCTCACGAAGTTCGCCGAAAAGATCGGGGCCGATGCGGCCCTCCAGGTCGCTCCTTACTACAACAAGCCCATGCAGCAGGGCTTTTACGAGCACTTTCGCGTGCTGGCCGAGGAGACCGGACTGCCGCAGTGCATTTACAATATTCCCGGCCGTACAGGCAAAAACATCGAGCCCGAAACGATCATTCGCTTGGCCGAACTGCCAAATATCACGATGGTCAAGGAGGCGACCGGCTCGCTCGATCAAGCCTCGCAGATTATCAGCGCGACTAATCTCACCGTACTCAGTGGCGACGACAGCCTGACGTTGCCTCTCATGGCGGTCGGCGGCCGGGGCGTGATCTCGGTCGTCGGCAACATCGTCCCCAAAGATATGCTGGCTCTCGTTGGCGCGATGATGAAGGGCGACCTGGCCGAGGCCCAAAAGTGGCACCACAAGCTCTTCCCCCTCTGCCGCGACATGCTCGGTCTTGCCACCAACCCGATCCCAATCAAGGCTGCCATGAAACTGCTCGGCCGCGATCCAGGAGACCTGCGGTTGCCCATGACAAGCCTAGAAGATGCCGGCGTGGCCAAACTCAAAAAGTCACTCGTCGACTACGGCCTCCTCTAGTCAATGCAACCACGAAGAGACTGTAGAACAGCCCAAGCAGCGAGCCGGCGGGAATAACCTCCGCCGCTCGCTCCCCGGTTACGGCTCGTTGCCTCTACTCGACTTTCCGCCTTTGCAACATGCCGCGGTTGCTCATCCTTTGCGAATACCCAACACTGCTAGGAGGCGAGCGCTCCACGCTCGCTGCGCTGCCGGCCATCGTAGCCGATGGTTTCGACGTGACCATCGCCGCGCCTCCCACAGGGGCATTGGCTAATGAGCTGGCGCGCCGCGGAGTCACCCACCTGCCTTGGCAAACTCACGACGGGCATGGGAAGCGCCATCCACTCGATCAACTACGCAACGACTTGGCCGACTTGCTACGACAAGTTGCACCTGACTTGCTCCACGCCAATAGCCTCTCCACTTCCCGAATTTCTGGCCCGGTGGCTATTGAAACGAGCACGTGTAGCATTGGTCACCTGCGCGACATCCTCAAACTCGCGCCCCAAGCCATCGCTGATTTGAGCATGCACACGCGTCTGTTAGCCGTATCGCATGCAACTCGCGACTATCACGTGGCGCAGGGCCTCACGGCAATCAGGTGCGAGGTTGTCTACAACGGCGTTGATATAGCGGAGTTCTGCCCCCGACCGCGGAATGGAAACCTGCGCCGCGAGTTAGGCCTGCCGCAAAACGCATTTTGTGTGATAATTGTCGGACAGATTGGCTTACGAAAAGGTACCGATGTAGCTTTTCAAGCCGCTCAGCAACTCGCAGCAGAATTTACCAATTTGCACTGGCTGATTGCTGGTGAGCGCACATCAACTAAAGAAGAATCGTTGAAGTTTGAAGCGAACCTGCAATCGACAGCGACCCAGTCGCCTCTAGTCGGTCATATCCATTTCTTGGGAAGCCGCACCGACATGCCCACACTGCTGTCGGAGTGCGACCTGCTGGTTCACGCCGCCCGCCAAGAGCCTCTGGGACGCGTATTGCTCGAAGCGGCCGCAACCGGTTTGGCGATCGTTGCCACCGACGTGGGCGGCACGCGCGAGATTTTCCCGACTCAAGCCAATGCCGCCATTCTAGTACCACCAGACAGTCCGCCCGACCTGGCGACCGCAGTTCGCGAAGTGTTACTGAATGAGTCCGTGCGTGATGCACTCGGGCTTGCCGCGCGCCGTCGAGCCGAGTCGGCCTTCGATATTCGCCACGCGGCTGCCAATCTCATCGCCCAGTATCGAGCGGTTCTACAATAGCGCCGCAATTGTTCGGCTGGGCGATCGTGACATCATACGCAACGTCCCCAGAACGATCGCACATCCAATCAGCGAGCTTGCGGGCTTCTTCATCATTCGGCGTCACCGCAAATACCGTCGGCCCCCACGACGATTGTCCCGCCCCCGGTACGCCGTACCCACGGATTGCCTCTACTAGCCGTTCGATTTCCTCGCTCGCAAACGGCCCATCCTGAATTGCCGCAAAACACTCGCCGGCAAGTCGGCCAAACTCATACAGGGCGTTGCCAAACCGTTGGCAATCACGTTGCTCGACAGCAACGCGATCTGATCGCCGAAGTTGACCCGTTGCTCGACAGCCGGCAGCACCTCTTCATTCGTGATGGACCACAGCCGCTCTGTGACACTTTCCGGAACCGCTTGCAATCGATCGAACGCGCGCGTCTCGCCAGGCCCAGCAAGCCCCCGCTCGGCTGGATTGCAAAACAGCACAAATCGCCACCCCTCTGGCAACGCAACGCGAGTCACAAGCTTTCCAAGCGAAGCTTCCGCCTCCTTGCCGCCATCCACAATTAGTCCGCCAAGTCGGAATCCATACGTCCCGACTGCCGATCTCGCGCCCCGCCCCACTGTGGCCGACAATTCCTCGAGTGTTATATCTGGCAACTTCAAAAATCGACGCAGCGCCGTCGCAATAGCCAGATGCAATTGCGTGCCCACTCCCAATCCTGTGTGGTCGCGTGGCGAGTGAATCGTCAACGCGCAGTTCGGAAATGCGGGCAGCTTCCAGTGATCGACGAGCAATTCCACGACACGCGTTGTACGATCAGGCACTGCTCCGGCAACAGCAAATCGTTCGGCCGGAGTAAGGCGAACCTCTACGCAGGGCGGCTCGACCATCGCGCCCAAACCACCAAATTGAGCGTGGTCCGCCCGCCCGAAGCTGAACATCCCGAAATGCAACCGGCAGGGCGTGCGAACAGAAACGGAAACAGTCATCGCTCAACCTTCTTCGTCCCTGAAAGTGCAACCTGCCGTACATACTGCTGTAAAAACTCGAACGCCTCGCGTTCCTGCCGGCCACCCGTCTTTTCGACCGGCGCGGCAAGTCGCTCAAACTCCGCCTCAATGTAGCCGGCCGCGAGGAAATTGATCCGCGTGGCCAGAATCGCAGCCTCGATCACAGCGTGCTTTGCTCGATTGAACCCAAAGAACTCACGCCCACGACCCCAATCGGCCGTTTCTGCCAGTATCTCGGTGCGTTCTTCCCGATCATCAATCGCGAGAACACGAAACGCATACCAACGGCATACGTCTTTCAGCATCACGCCCTCAACCGCCGTCGCCGGGACGATCGCCGGCAACTCGGTCAGTTGCCCTACGGCCGCTCTAGCGAATAGCCCAACATCGTCTGTTACATGCATCACTCCCTGACGAGTTCGCTTCAGGTTCTGATACGTAACCGAGGTCTGATAGGGACGCAACAACAACCGGGAGAACCCCGCGTCCACAATCGGTCCCATCGGCGCAAGATGAGGCGAGCCGTCCACGTTGAGCGTCGTGACGATGCTTTCCAGCAGCAAGCCGTCGGGCAAACGTGGACAGTTATCCGAATCAGAAAAGGGCATATCAACAGGCATCAAAACGTGACAGGTTGAGTCGGCCATTGCGCGGATGCTTTCGGCTTCGGCCGTTCGAACGCCGCCAGTTCGCTGGTCCGCTCACTACACGGCAAGCCCGCTAACCTCAAAAAATTGGCCAGCAATTCGTAGCCAAACTCCGTAAGAATCGACTCCGGATGAAACTGCACACCAAACACTGGAAAATGTTTGTGTTCTAGGGCCATGATCACGCCGTCGGCCGTCCAAGCTGTCGGCCGCAGCATCTCGCCAAGCGACGAGGGCTCAGCCACAAGCGAATGGTACCGCCCGACCTGAAATGCCGAAGGCAAGTCTGCAAACAACCGGCTGCCATCATGGCGAATTTCGGACGCCCGCCCATGCACGGGCACCTCTGCCCGCACCACCCGCCCGCCGAGCGCTTCGACAATCACTTGATGTCCCAAGCAAACCCCCAGCATCGGCACTTCGCGGTACAACTCGCGTGTCAGTTCGAGTGACACTCCCGCTTCATGCGGCGTGCAAGGCCCGGGCGACATCACAATCGCCGCCGGTTTCATCTCCCGCACTGCTGCCACGTCGATCGCATCGTTACGCACAACATGCGTAG
>CAZGMU010000019.1:0-2497 GCA_964526975.1 uncultured Planctomycetaceae bacterium | reverse complement strand
CCCAGCCGCTCACAATAGCGTGCCAGGTTATGTACGAAGCTATCATAATTGTCGATTAAGAGAAGCACGAAATGCTGGCTGTGTGATTACTTGGACTACGAAAACCCCGGCGATTCAATTCTAGATAGCGAACCAATATCTGACTAACAGTAACCAATTTAGCCGAAATTCCACGGTTTCCAACATAGCGCGACGCCATCGAATCGGCATCGCGCTACAACTATAAGAGGTTTCGTTCTAGAATAAGTGGAGATATGACACAGCCAACTAATCAGCGATCCGTCGAGATTGTGGACGACTCTTTGGCAGCCGTGTTACGTGCCAAGTCGCCAGCGGAGAAGATTCAAATGATCGGTGCCGCGAATCGGACAGCACGAATACTCGCCGCCGCCGGAATTCGCTTTCTCCATCCGGACTGGACCGAAGATCAGGTTCACGATGAACTGGTAAGGCGGGTTTACGGTGGAACAACCTGATCTTCTCAACTATTGACTGCTCGTCTGCAAGTGTCTCGAACCGCCGAGGTTGTAAAATCCGTCGATGCTCCTTGCCTACAACACCAACGGTCTCGCAAACCACAGTTTACTCGACGCAATCGAATTGCTCGCAGGTATCGGTTACTCAGCCATCTCCATTACACTCGACCATGGCGCCCTCAACCCCTACGACGATCAACTTGACCGACAACTAAGCGAGGTCTCGCGTACGTTGAAAAAAAACGGTCTGCGCTGCGCGATCGAGACCGGCGCCCGGTTCCTGCTCGATCAATTACATAAACACGAGCCGACGTTCGTCAGCCCGAGCCGCGAAGCTCGTCTCCGTCGAGTCGACTTCCTCACTCGCGCGATCGAAATCGCCGCGCGGCTCGACGCCACCTGCATTTCCCTTTGGTCGGGCGTAGTCAACGACGGGGCAGGGGACACTGAGGCGTTTTCCCGCCTGCTCGATAGTCTGCCGGCCGTTCTTGCCACAGCCGAGCGGCACCAGGTTCCCCTGGCATTCGAGCCCGAGCCCGGCATGTTGATCAATACGCTCCCCCGGTACTACGACCTGCTGGATCACTTAATAGCCCAGGGAATCGACGCCTCGCGGCTCGGCCTCACGATCGATATAGGCCATCTCCATTGCCAAGGAGAGCTCCCCATTGCCGAAAAAATTCGAGTCTCGAAAGACCGCCTTTTAAATGCCCATATCGAGGATATGCGGGCTCAAATCCACGAGCATCTGCAATTTGGCGAAGGGGAAATCGATTTTCCGCCGGTCATCGCGGCGCTCGCCGAAATTCGATATGATGGGTTGCTCAGCGTCGAGCTGAGCCGCCATAGCCACGAAGGGCCACAGGCGGCCCAACATGCGTACAATTTTTTGCGGCCGCTCGTCCAGGCAGCAGCCGGCGCATAGAGAAAATTCACCTTCTGTTAATTTTTATTGTTCGTAGCGGCGGAGACCGCACCACGAGCATCGCCACGGCGAGAATTGAATGGCCAGATTTGTCGTTTTGTTGTCGATCCCCGGGCTTCGCGCGCGTGACCTGGCATCGATGCCGAATCTCACGCGTCTCTTCGTCGGCGGCGGGAACGCGATCCTTAACCCTAGCTTCCCGGCCGTCACCTGCCCCGTGCAGGCCAATATGACGACCGGCTGCCCCCCCAGCCAGCATGGCGTCGTTGCCAACGGGTTCTATTGGCGCGACCAGCGTCGCGTCGAAATGTGGACCGCATGGAACGATTGCATCGAAAAGCCGCAGATCTGGGATCTCCTCCACGATCGCGATCGGGCGATTACGTCGGCCGTCTGGTTTGCCCTCCACAGCAAGGGAAGCGGTGCCGATTACATTTGCACTCCCGCACCTGTCCACAACGACGATGGCAGCGAATCTCCCTGGTGCTTCACGCGTCCCGAGAGCTTGTATGATGAGCTCAAAGCGAAGCAGGGGCATTTCCCACTGCAAAACTTTTGGGGGCCACTCGCCGGAATCCAATCCACCACCTGGATCGTCGACTCCGCAATCGTAACAGCCGAGCGTTACCGCCCCAACTTCTTCTACATCTATCTGCCACACCTCGACTACGCCGCCCAGAAGAGCGGCCCCGATAGCAAGACAGCCCACCAGGCCGTGGCCGACCTGGATACCGAGTTGGGACGCCTGATCGCCGGCTTCGGAAAAGCCTACACCGAAGCTCCTCTGTGGCTCGCCGTAAGCGAGTACGCCATCACGCCCGTCAACGACGTAACCTATCCCAATCGCGTCCTCCGCGAAGCTGGTTTGCTCAAAGTCAGCGAAATGGAAGATGGTGAGCACCTCGATTTCGCCGCCAGCAAAGCCTGGGCTTTGGTTGACCACCAGTTCTCACATGTCTTCGTGCAAGACTCCGATCCGAAGACGATCAAGCGGGTCGCCCGATTGTTTACCAAACGCCCCGGCATCGCCGAGGTCCTCACAGGCGAAGAAATCGCCGAGCGCCGTCTGAATCATTCTCGTAGCGGCGACGTGATC
>CAZGMU010000018.1:18605-24051 GCA_964526975.1 uncultured Planctomycetaceae bacterium | reverse complement strand
CTCAAAAACAACTTCGGCAGAGAGGATTCACCACGGAGACACGGAGGACACAGAGAAGACGGAAATAGAGGCAGAAGAACACGAATCGCCACGAATCTACGCAAATCCATCAAAATCAGGAATGAGGCAAAAATAGTCTCCTTCTTGGATGGTTGATCTTAGCGGGGATCCGTGAAGATTAGTGTTCCTATCCTCCTTAATGCGGCTAACAAATTGAACCGCCAAGTCGCCAAGTACGCCAAGGATGACAGAAATCAGCAGTGAATTGCTTGGCGTCCTTGGTGTTCTTGGCGGTTTCATTCATTTTGTTAGATGCTCTTCGCTTTCTTCTCCGTGCCCTCTGTGTCTCTGTGGTTATTCTGAAAATGGCTTGAGCCGTTCCTAAGCAATCGCCGGCACTTCGAACTTCGTGCGGTACTCACGCTGCAAATAGCGATTGGCGTTTTCCGCTCCCTCGCCGACGAACTTCTGGCTGCTCGCGTCGAATTCCAGCATTGGCCCGAACTGAATCTTCGACTTCGCCAGATCGACGCCGTTGCGCTCGAGGTGCTGTTCGATTTCGCCGACCAGCGACCCCCAAGGCTTAAAGCCGCTGTCTGCTGCGACGGCCGCATCGTGGGAGTAATGCTGACCAGCACGCTGGGCAACATCGGCCAGATTGCACCACGCCGTCGACCGATGCCCGATCTCCACTTCCGCGTTCAGTAGCTTGCGATCATGCGCTTTCACGGCATCGATGAAGTTCCGCGGATGCCCGCTGCCCGCATCTCCCTTGAACGGGCGGATCTCCTTGCCGTTGAGATCGTAGGCGGCGCCCTTCCCGCGGCCGCCGGCATAGTAGCCGTCCTCGCAGTGAATGACATAGCCCGTGCCCATGCCGTCGATCTTGAGGCCCTTCTTGTCGCGTGTGCCGTCGGGCAGATTGCTGAGGCCGAATAGAATCGGAATCGAGCCCGTGTCGTAGCAAGCGAACACCACGTTTGGCGTTTCGCCAGCATCGTTCCAAACCAGCCGTCCGCCGCCCGCGGCCAAACGCTTCGGAAATGGCACCTCATCGCGCAGCACGACATTTACCGCATCATCCAGCACATGCACGCCCCAGTTGCCAAGTTCGCCGTTCCCCGTGTTCCAGTTCCAATGCCAGTCATAGTGGAACTTGTCGCGGAACATGGGCTCGTCCTGCGCGGGGCCGAGCCACAGGTCGTAGTTCACCGTTTTTGGAATGTCGAGCGGAGTCGACCGCTTGCCAATCGGTTCCCGCGCGCCGAATCGGCTCACCTGCGCGAACTTGATCTTGCCCAGCTTCTTGTCTTCGTGAAGAAACTGTTTCAACTCCGCTTGCATCGGATCGGAACGCTGTTGCGAGCCCATTTGCACGATGCGGTCGAGCTTGCGAGCCGCGTTGACAAGCTGCTGCCCTTCCCAATGATTGTGCGAGAGCGGTTTTTCAACGTACACGTCCTTACCCGCCTCGCAGGCCCACAATGCGGCGAGCACGTGCCAATGATTGCACGTGGCAATCACGACGGCGTCGATGTCTTTGTCATTGTACAGCTTGCGCAAGTCGCCGTACTTTTTCGCTTTCTTATGACTCTTGGCCGCCTGATCTAAACGCTCTTCGTCCACATCGCATAATGCCGCGATGCGCACATCGGGCAACTTCGCGAATTGCGGCAACAATTCCTTGCTGCGCCCGCCGAGGCCGATGAAGCCGATGTTGACCTTTTCGTTGACACTCTTGGCGAACGCTGGCCGGGCCAGCAGGGCGGTGCCGCCGATGACAGCCGAGTGTTGAAGGAAGCTGCGACGATGAATGCGAGTCATAATTCCTTGTGCCCCTACAAAAAAATGGAATAAGCAAAAAGTTCCTTCCCCCAAAGGGGTGGCCAGGGAAATTCAGCATATCACGGCGAACGAGCGGAAAAAAGCGAACTAATTTCTAGCGTCCGCTGGAGAACAGGTTCCGAGGCGGTCTACATTATTAGGGCTTTTGCGGCACTTTTCTGACACGGTTATTCATCTGGCTGTTCGCATGATCGGCGATCCAGAATTAGGAGAGTCTCACGCAGAGGCGCAGAGGGCGCAGCGAAGATGAGTGCAGATTAGCGTTCCAAAGTTGTTTTTATACTCCGCGACCTCTGCGCCTCTACATGAGCTTTTCAAAAGAGCCACCCGCATACAACCAGATTGAGTAGCCACAAAAAGCACAAAAAGACACAAAAACTTTTCGTGCCTTTTTGTGCTTTTTGTGGCTATTACATCGAGGAGGATTAACAGCGTTGGGTAGCCCTCATTACACTGCGGGCAAGCGACGCGGTCGGTATGATAGGAGAGCAGATAGATTCATTGAGTCGCATCCGGTGCCTTTCAATCGAACTCTACCAAAGAGGAGCTTTGGCCCATGTCTTCTTCGCGCCCTAAGTGGCTGGCTGAATTTACGATTGTCGTAATCGCTACTGCGGTTCGCTTCGGGTTGGCGACCGAACCACAACAATTGCCCGCAAGTACTCCATTACGTGTCGGCGCAAGTGCGATCGACATCAGTCCCACGCACTTTCCCGTGATCGTCAACGGCATGTTCGAAGAGCGCTCGGCCGATCGGACGGTCGACCCGCTCTTTGCTCGCGCGTTTGTTTTCGACGACGGAAGTACGCGAATCGCGATCGTGGTGGTCGATAGTTGCATGTTGCCGCGGGAGTTGTTGGATGCAGCCAAGTCCGAGGCCTCCAAGCGTACGGGTATTCCCATCGACCACATGCTGATCTCGGCCACGCATACCCACTTCGCTCCAGCGTCGATGGGTTGTCTCGGCAGTCGGCCCGATCCGGAATATCCCGCATTTCTCATTCCTCGTCTTGCTCGCGCGATTGAATCAGCCGCCGATCGTTTGCAGCCCGCGCAAATTGGCTTCGCACGGCTCCGCGCGCCCAATTACACCTACTGCCGCCGATATATTCGCCGCCCAGATCGCATTCTCCGCGATCCCTTCGGCGAACCCACGGTCCGAGCCAACATGCACCCTGGCTTTCTGAGCCCAGACGCGATTGGCCCTTCTGGCCCAGTCGACGACGAGCTTTCACTGATCGCCATCCAAACGACGGCAGGAAAGCCACTCGGCTTATTAGCTAATTTTTCGATGCACTATGTTTCCTCGCCGATGGTTTCGTCCGATTATTTCGGCCGATTCGCCGAGCATCTCGCCAAGCAAATCGATGGCAGCGACGGATCGACCTCGTGCATCGTCTCGATGTCGCAGGGCACCAGCGGCGACTCGGCCAGCATGAACTACAGTGCCAAAACCAATAAGCGTCAATACGATAGCTATGCGAAAGATCTCGCCCAAATGGCGTTTGACGCCTACAAGCGAGTGAAATACGAACCCAATGCATCCCTCGCAATGCGCGAGGCGAAGCTCACGCTCGATCGGCGAGTGCCCAACGCCGAGCGACTAGACTGGGCGAAAAAGATGGCGGAGAAAATCGGCGATCGTTTGCCGAAGGGCCAGCCGGAGATTTACGCCCTCGAACAGCTCAAGCTCCACGCCGAGCCACGACGCGAGCTCAAGCTGCAAGCGGTGCGAATTGGCGATATCGCCATCGCTGCGATTCCGAACGAAGTGTATGCAATCACCGGGCTCAAGCTAAAACTGCAAAGTCCGTTTGCCAACACGTTCAACATCGAGTTGGCCAACGGCGCGGAAGGCTATATTCCGCCGCCGGAGCAGCACAAAATGGGTGGCTACACCACCTGGCCCGCCCGCACCGCGGCTTTAGAAGTGGAAGCCGAGACGAAGATCGTTGCCGCCTTGCTCGGCCTGCTGGAGCAAGTCGCCGAGAAGCCCCGCCGGCCGATTGTCGACCCGGGCGGCGCATACGCAGCAGCCGTTCTTGCATCGAAGCCGCGCGGATATTGGCGGCTGGCGGATATCGGCAGCACAACGGCCACGGATGCAAGTGGCAACCACTTCGACGCACATTACGGCGACTCGGTAGCCCACTATTTGCCCGGACCAACCGGCCCCGGCATCTGGTTGGAGGAACTGTCGAAGCCAACGTCCCCGGCATTGGCGACGCTTACAGCATCGAGTTCTGGTTTTGGAATGGGCTGCCGAACGAGGCTCGTCCCGTCACCGCTTACTTATTTTCCAGGTCGCCGGACAACGGCGATTCCAAAGGCATTGGCGACGAGCTTGCCATCGGCGGCGCCGAGACAAATACAGGTCGCCTTTTCTTCACCAACGGCACGGCACGCGACCGGAACCTCACGGGCCAAACGGCCATCGAACCCAAGACCTGGAATCACGTCGTGCTGACTCGCGCCGGTGATACCGTGCAGGCGTTTCTCAATGGCCGCGCAGAACCCGGTATCGAAGGCAAGCTGCCTACGGACCTGACCACCACGGGTAAAGAATGGCACATCGGCGGCCGCGCCGACGGAGCATCCACACTCGAAGGTAAACTCAGCGACGTGGCAATCTACAATCGCGCGCTCACGGCGGAAGAAGTGGCCAGACACTACCAAGCGGCCGGCGCTCCATCTTCCAAGTAAGCGATCAGCACGTTCCATTTCACAAGCCACGACGATCGCCTGCTTTTATGCCACATCGCCCACTTGCTCTCATCACCGGCGCGTCCTCCGGCATCGGCAAAGCGCTAGCCGATAACTTTGCCGCGGCCGGTTACGATGTCATTCTCTCCGCGCGGAGCGTGGCCAAGATGGAGGCCCACGCCGCTGATCTCGAAAAACGATTCGGCATGGTCGCCCATGTGATTGCCGCCGATCTCGAATCCTCCACCGGCGCTACCGACCTGCACGCCGAGATCAAACGCCGTGGCCTTATCCTTACCGCGCTCGTCAACAACGCCGGCTACGGCACCTTCGGCGAATTCGAAGACGCTACGCTCGACTCTCAGCTTGGCATGATGCAGCTCAACATGCTGTCGCTCGTCACGCTCGCCAAGCTGTTTCTTCCAGACCTGTTGGCCACGAGGGGCAAGATGCTTAACGTCGCCTCGACGGCTGCCTTTCAGCCTGGCCCTTACATGGCCGTTTACTACGCTACGAAATCGTTCGTCCTGAGTTTTTCCGAAGCGCTCGCGGCCGAACTCGCCCACACGAAATCCGGCGTCACCATTACCGCCCTCTGCCCTGGCCCGACCATTTCCGGATTCCAAGACAAAGCCGACATGCACCATTCGGCCATGGTGAAAGGCAAACGCTTGCCCACTTCCGAAGAAGTCGCCCGCCAGGGATTCCGCGCCTTCCAGCGTGGCTGCCGCGTTTACATCCCCGGCTGGAAAAACTGGCTGCTCGCCCAACTGCCGCGTTTCGGCCCCCGCCGCCTGGTGACGCGTATCGTAATTTGGGTGACTGGCCCGACGTGAACTGCAATCGTGTGAGATCGATCAGCTTTCTTGCTTTTCGTCCAACTGTTTCAGCATGCGGC
>CAZGMU010000018.1:8157-18595 GCA_964526975.1 uncultured Planctomycetaceae bacterium | reverse complement strand
GAAGTGCCGATAGCTTTCCAATACAAGTAGTTTGATCTCGTCCCAGCCTTGCTTTTCTTCGGCGTCGAGATCGATCCAGCCGTTGTGTCCGGTGTAACGCGGCACTTCGTAACGACGATCACGTTTGAGTTTGGTTTGCTGAGCGGCTCCCACCCAAAACGACAGCTTAAGTCGGCCCGTGTAGTAATGCGCGGCGGCGAATGTTTTCTTGCCAGCCTTCCAAATCGGCGAGCCGAATCTTGTGCCTAGTTCCGTTTCTGGAAGCGTCGTGCAGATGATGTCCAGTTTCTTCAAAACGGCCTGAGCTGTTTTACTTCGAAACCGATCGATTTCCTCGGGTCTGAATTTTCGCGTTGACGGTTTCACGCGAAGGGTTTTGGGGGTTGCTTTGATCAGTTCGTGCGGGGCGACCAATTCATACGCTTCGCGCACATGGTCGTAAACCACGTTCCAACCAAGCCCCTGCGTGAGCTCGATGCCCAGCCAACCGCGCGATCCAACATAGGGCGGCACGAAGTAGGTCTTCGGCATCAGCTTGACGAATGTTGTTTGCGCCCCGCGCGGCGCTCGGAGAATTAGCGCGACCCGACCGTCGCCATGATGATTGATCGTGTACGTGGCGAAGATTTTTCCCCGCACTCGAAAAGTGGGAAATCCATGCGAGAGAAATTCTTCCACTTCCGATAGAGCAGACATTATCTCTCGCACGACATCGGTGATAGTGCGCTGAGCTTTTGTCATCGTTTTTCCAGTTTCGGCGCGTTCATCGGCAGCTTGACCGTCGGCTGTCCCTGCAAGTAGCCCAGCGAAGCGAGAAACTCGTCCGCCCGCCGCGCGGTCACTTCCGTCCACGGCGAACGATTGAAAAAACCGTGTGACATTCCTGGCGCGACATAAAAATCCGCTCGTACGCCAAGTTCTTTGGCCTTGGCCGCGTATTGCTCGCCTTGTGCGAAATACTTGTCCTCTGTGCCGAAGAACAAAACCGCCGGCGGCGCGGATCGCTCTAAATACAACGCCGGCGACAGTTGCTTCTGGGCAGCTTCGCTCTGGTCTTTGACGAGTGCCCGCGCGGGAAGCCTCGTCAAATTCACCACGGGGTTGAACAGCACCAGCGCACATGGCTTGCACGAAATGTTTTTGTCATCATCCGCCGCATCGAAGTCTGGGAGCAGCGCCGTGGCTGCCGCCAAGTGCCCCCCCGCCGAGCCGCCGCCGGCGATGATCTTTTCCGGATCGATTCCCAATTCGCCCGCGTGCGATCGCACCCAACGCATCGCGCTCTTGGCATCTTCGACCGATTTATCCGGTGTCGTGCCATGTTTGTCTTTAATTCGATAGTCGGCCGCCGCTGCCACTAATCCGCGGCTTGCGAAATACTCTGCCTGTGGCGCCATCTGCCGATAAGAACCCGTCTTCCACGCGCCGCCAAAGAACAGCACGATCGCCGGTCGTGTATCGCTCTTTTTCCAATCAGTCGGATAATAAAGATGCAGAAACAACTCCCCTTCCGGTGTCTTACGATACAGCCGCTCCTCCGAGCGAATCGGCTGGTCGGTCAGTTTCACACGTTGGGGTGTGATCGTGCGCTGCGAATTGCGACTTTGGGCTTCTGCTTCACCACATTGGGCAACGGCCACAGCAACGACCAATAGCACCAAACATCTGTAAATCTTCATCAGAATTTTTAACCGCGAATACATGGCAGGGAATTTTCGAAGCGGTACAAAGCAGGTATTCGTATGAGGCCAAATGTGCGAAAAGCGTGGCTTCTCGACTGCTTTGTACGGCCAGGATGAATTTCAGTCTACACAAACGCCTATTCCCGTTCCTAATTCTTCTCCGCCATTTGGTGTGGATAGACGCGCTGTTTTCAGCCCGCGATGCTAAAATAATCCACCGGCACGCGATCCATCGTTTGTCCCCCTGCCTGTTTTTCAGCCTTTCTGGAGCATTGCACCATGAGCGTATCCCGACGTGAGTTTCTGGCCGGCACGTGTGCCACCACCGCGGCTAGCCTGCTCGTATCGCGAGGCGGAATTGCCCGGGCCAGCGATCCGACCATTTCGCCGGGCTCTTTCACCTTCGTCCACCTTACCGACCAGCATGTGACCCATCGTCGCCATGCGCCCGAGGGGTACGCCAAGTGCATCGCCAGCATCAACGCGCTCCAGCCCGCGCCTGATTTCGTCTTGATGGGCGGCGACATGGTCTTCGACGGCTGTTACACCGCGAAAGACGACTACGAAAACCAGATCCGCATCTTCAAAGACGTCACCCGCGATTTGAAATGCCCTTGGCATCCCTGCTTCGGCAATCACGATCCCCTTGGCTGGAGCGAGCGCGAAAAAGTCGCGCCCACCGACCCCGGCTATGGCAAGCGCATGATCATGGAGGCGCTCGAATGGAAGGAACCGTACTACAGCTTCGACCACAAAGGCTGGCATTTCGCCGTCCTCGATAGCGCCTTCCCCTCCAATCGCAATGGCCGCATCATCCAAGAGCCACGCATCGGCCCCGAGCAACTCGAATGGCTCGGCTACGATCTCGGCGCCGCGGGCGATCGGCCGAAGATCGCCGTCGTGCATGTCGCTGCCTTCTGCAACGTCGGCCAAATCAGCGGCGACCCTAAAAAACTGGCGATGGACGGCGCGATGGTGGTCTGGGACACGGTCGAGCTGCGTAAAGTGCTCGAACGCCACAACGTAAAGCTGCTACTCCAAGGCCACAGCCATCGCGTTGAAGATACCTTCTGGAACGGCACGTGGTACGTCACCGGCGCTGCCGCCAGCGCCGCCTGGTGGGCCGGTAGTTGGACCGGTTCCGACACCGGCTACACGATCATCAAATGCGATGGCGACAAGGTTACCTGGACTCACGAAAGCTATCCCTGGGAACCACGACTCGACGAAAAGGACACGCTCGAACGCCAGAAAATCGCCGATTGGAACGCCGCCCGCGCCGAACAAGAGCGCCTGCGCAACTTGGAACGGGCCGGACGCGGGCGATCGAAATCCTAGAAGCGGCTTCAATACCGCTCTTCAACGGTAGCTGAATTCGCAAGAATTCGGACCTATTGGTTGTGCGGCAAATTGAACCGCCAAGTCGCCGAGTATGCGAAGGAAGACAGAAATCAGCAGTGAATTGCTTGGCGTCCTTTGTGTTCTTGGCGGTTTCGTTCATTCTGTTCGATGCTTTTAGCAAAAACGGCAGTAAAATCATCAGAGGATTATCGTTGACATTTGTAGTCGATCCGCTTACATTACCGCAGGACAGTCGTGCAACTGCCAACTCAAGTAGTCTTAGGGATAACTCAAAATAACTTCAGCAGATGGGATTTACCACGTAGATACAGAGGGCACAGAGAAGACAGAAGGAGAAACAGGAAGAACACGAATCATCACGAATCGACGCTAATAAAAATCAGGATGATGTAGAGACAGAGTATCGTCTTTCTCTTTGTTAGCAGCGATTAGTGTTCCCACCTCCTGTATTTCTTCTCCGTGCTCTCTGTGTCTCCGTGGTTATTCTGTCTTGAAGGAAGTTGTTTTCGAGCCGTCCCTTAAGCCACGACAAAAGCCGTTCCGCGAAAGGTGATCCGTGAGTACTAGCGAATTGAAGGACCTTTCCAAAGCCGAATGGAAGGTCATGCGGATTGTCTGGCAGCAGGGCAAATCGATGGCCCGCGAAATCTACACCGTCGCCAGCGACGAGTGGTCGTGGACGCCAGCCACCGTGAAAACCATTCTCAAGCGCCTCGTCGACAAGGGGTACGTTTCCACGACGCCAGTCGGCAATGGTTTCGTCTATCGGCCCGCACAATCCGCGCTGGCGACTCTCCAATCGGCCGCCGATGCCTTGCTCACGAATGCCGTGGATGGCGCCGCCGGTCCGCTTCTGGCTCACATGGTCGACCAGGTCGCGCTCAGCGAAGCAGACTTAGACTCGTTGCAAAAATTGATCGACGCCAAAAAACAATCCTTAAAACGCGGCTCCAAAAAAACCGCGAACACTCCCACCCGGAGGAAACGGCGATGACCCAGGTTTTCCTCGAAATCATCAATGCCGCTGGCCAGCGTTGGGCAGCCTGGATCATCGCGGCCACACTGAATAGCGCCGCCCTGCTGGCCGTAGTGAGTTTCATTTGGCTTGTTGTGCGGCGCCACGTCGCGCCGCAAGTCGGCTACCTCCTGTTTTTGCTAGTGCCGTTGAAATTGCTTCTGCCTATTGAGGTAACTGTCCCACCGCAAATCGAGCGTTGGACACCCGTGGCAATTGCCTCGCGGTGGCTCGACAAAAAGCAATATCCCGCGCATGGCCCGGCGAGGCCTCTCGTCACGCCGCTCGCCATGGCTACCAATCCCCACGTCGTGCGCGCCGCGGAAGCCAACTCTGCACCATTACCTCTGCAACCGACTGATCTCTCCGCCAATGCGTCACTGTCCGCGCCGGCTTCTTCAACGGCGCTCGCGCGGCCAACCTCCCACGGAGCCGCCATTCGCCCCGCCGATCCCGTGCAGCCTCGCCTGACGACCGCGGCAACCGCCATGCTCCTCTGGCTAGGCGTGGTCACAGCGCTCTTTTGCCGCCTGGTTTACACTCAGTCGCGATTTTGGTCTCGTTTACGACGCGCCACGCCGATCGACGAACCGAAGCTCCATTTCAACTTGAGCGAACTGGCCCGCCGTGCCGGAGTTCGTCGCCCCGTACGATTCGTCGAGTGCGACGACATTGCCGCGCCAGCCGTCTCCGGAATCATTCGCCCCACCATTCTCCTGCCGCGCGGAATCGCGTCTTCGCTCACCGCGAGGCAGTTGCGCTGGGTATTGCTCCACGAGCTTGCGCATGTCCGCAGGCACGACGTGCCCGCCGTGCTTCTGCAGCGCTGCGCCGCGATTTTGCATTTCTTCAATCCCATCGTCTGGCTCGCCAATCGTATCGCCTACCGTTTGCGCGAATATGCTTGCGACGATTTCGCTCTCGCCACGAGTAAAACCTCCGCGGTCGAATCGGGCCAGGCATTTCTCGAGGTTCTGCGCTACGCCAGCGACAACCGGCGCATTCGAGGCGCATTGGGAATTTTTGGGTTCGATTCCCGAGCCGCCTGTACGCTTCGTGTCGAGCGATTGCTGGACAGTGATCGCAAGATTCACACGCGAGCCAGCGCCGTTTCCATGGGCTTCGTTCTACTCCTGGCGATCGTCGCCCTCCCCCATGTCCATGCCCAACCCGAAGTTGACAAAGAGCAGTTAACGGCTTTGGTAGACAAGTCCCCGGCGAATCTCTCCGGCTTGGTAAAATCCGCCGACGGCAAACCGATCGAAGGCGCGCTCGTGACCATCTACAGCGCCGGTGTCCGTGTCGGCTACAGTCCTTTTTGCCCAACTTGCTATGCCGATTGCGGCAAACGCACAACCACCGCCGCCGACGGCACCTTCACCATCGAGAAGCTCGATCCCTCGCTGGTATTCCGCGTGCTCGTGGTCGCCAAAGGTTACGAACCGAAATTCGCCACCAAGGTCGATCCGATGAAAGGCAAGGAACTTGCCGTTGCGTTGAAAGCTCGGCCAGCTGCTCCAGATGATCGCACTCGCGTAGTCGCCGGGCAGGTTTTCTCACCCAACAATACTCCGCTGGCCGGCGCCTTGGTCGAACCTTTCGGTTGCAAAACAAGCAAGAAACGTTGGTGGGGCAGTATGCCGGGCGTCGATCCGCTGGCCGTTAGCGACGACAACGGCCGCTTTGAAATCGTCACCGCCGAACCAGTCGAAGCGCTCGATCTAGAGATCAGCGCTCGCGGTGCGGCGACAAAAAGATTCGCACTCATCCCTAGTGGAGATGCGGAGAACAATCTGCGGATGTCGGCCGGTGCTACCGTTACCGGCCGCCTCCTTGATCAAGGCCAGCCAGCGGCCGGCGTCTTGGTCGGCTTGGCCCAAGCCGATCGCAGCGCGCAAGACTACATCAACGCAGCTAAAATCGGCACCGATGCCGAAGGGCGATTCCTGTTTACCAACGTGCCGCCCGATCGAGAGTATTTCGTCTACGGAATCATGACGAGCTTGCGAAAGCGCGGCGGCGTAGCTGCCCGCTCCGTAAAAGTGGCCGGCGACAACACCAAAATCGACGTCGGCGATCTTGCGGTCGAGCCCGCCTTTCGTATCGCGGGCCGAGTGGCCCTGTCCGACGGCAAGCCGCTGCCGGCAAATACCCGCGTGCTGTTCAGTCGTGAAGATGCCTGGGACTCTCAAACCGTCCAAGCCGACGCCGATGGCAACTTCGAAGCCTTCGGCATTCCCCAGGGCGTGATCAGCATTACCGCCTCGGTGCCCAAGTATCACGCGTCCGAATGGAACAAAAGCCTCGAACGCTTGAATGGAACATCGCTGAAAGGTCTCGTTACCGCCGACATCGATGGACTAACGATTTTGCTCGAACCCGGCGAACACAAGCGGCACGACTGGTCGAAATCCCGATCGGAATGGCGCGCCGTGGTACGGACTCTCGAAGCATTGAAAGTCGAGCCGCCCGTTGGCGTTGGCCCCGACTTGCAGCCATTGGATTGGGCCGATCCAAGTATCATCACCGCGCCGCTCACCAAGCCAGTGAAACCACTCCCCAAAATCGACATCCCTGCGCCGCTGCCGCAGTTGCCAGCGGCCGACGCTAAAGTGCCCCAGCGAAGCGTCACTGGCCGCGTCATCGATCAGGATGGTAAACCGATTGCCGATGCGGATGTGTTCCTGCCGATCCGCTGGAGTTCTGGCACCAATTATCTCACCGCACAAACTAAAAGCATGAAGGATGGAACGTTCGAACTCAAGTTTCCCACTGAATGGATTCCTGGCGACGCAGATCAAATTCCAATGGAGATTCAAACAACAGTCTGGGCTTATGCCAAAGGACATAGCATCGGAGTCGAGAGCGCTTTCAAGCAACTGCGAGACCGTTCTGGCGAGGCATGCGAAATACGCCTTGGCCCGCCAACCGACACTAAGTTCACGGTCTTATTGCCTGACGGCCTGCCGGCTGTCGGCGTCCGAGTAGCACCGCAACATTTTCTCGGGGGCCAAGGGGCCTACGACTACGTGCCGGCAGCGATCGTCGCGATGACATCAACGACGACCGACAACGCAGGGCGTGCGGCGCTGCCCGCGTATCCAATCCAGAAGATGTTGAACGTGAATGTCATTAGCGATGACCTGGGCACGCAGCAATTCGCACACTTTGCTAAAGTCAATCCGGATGGTTCTCGCGACCGTTCGGGCGAGGAGCTGAAACTGCAACCCGTGGGCCGGATCGAAGGACGCGTGATCGCGGATCAATCCGAGCTGTTTCGCGACATGGTCATTTATATCGAAACGCAATTCGATCCAACGAGTTCACCCGCTTGCCGCGGCCAGGCCATGGTTACGGTCGACCGAGAGGGCCGATTTGTCATTCCGCAAATCGCGGGGGGAATGGTCGAATTAATGGTGGCTCAACTCGACAACCGCCTCCCTGTCCAACCTCGTCTGCCTATGGACAACGAATTGGAAGTCGTTCCAAGGAGAACTACTCGCATTGAAATACCGTTGGAAATGACGATACCGGTTCACGGCCTCATTCGCATTAAAGGCAGCAACGCACCGGTTGCCGGAGCGACAATCTCCGTAGGGTACGGAGTAGGACACCAAAGCGATACCGTGAAGAGCGATGCTGCCGGAAAATACACCGCTCGCGTTTTGCCTGGCAAGGTGGGCATGCAAGTTATCCATGTTCCCAATTACGATGCCACACAACTGAGCGATTCACGAACAGCGAAATATGATGTGCCAGAAGACAGCACCGACTTCGAACTCCCTCCCATCGAACTCACGAAAACAAAAACCCTCTCCGGCCGTCTCCTCGACGCTGCCGGTAAGCCATTACCAGAGCGCCAAATTTTTGGCATCAACGGCGACGACAGCTACGGCTTCGGCCGATCCGACAAAAACGGCGACTTCAAACTCACCGGCGTGCCCGAGGGTATGACCCTTGAAAAATTCAAAATCTGGACCGACGGCAACGGAGCACCACTAGACTCCATCATCGACTCGACCGACCCCCTCGTAGTCCGCCTGAAATAGGAAACAGGCCTGGGCCACGTCCAACACAAATATTACTTCCTCTGAGCCAGAATAAACGGAGACACAGAGAACACGAAGAAGAAGTTATCCGCAGATGAACGCAGATGCACACAGATTCAATTCAAGGAGAATAATTACTCGATCCTTAATCTGCGTCTATCAGCGTTCATCTGCGGATATAAATCTCTTCTCTGTGCTCTCCGTGCCTCCGTGGTAAATCCCATCTGTCAAAGTTATTGTTGAGCCGCTCCCTATCCGCCATGCTCCGCGCTCAAACTATATCCACACAACTCGCGCCTATCATCCTTTCCTGCGCCGCGATTGCGATCCCAATCGATCGCTCTTACGCCGTCGACTTGCCCATACCACATACGGTGTCTTCTGGATCGCCAGGTGTTCCAACGAGCGCCGTCGCGCCTCTTACCGTTGTGCTTACTCCAAGCGGCGATGCGCAAGTCGCGCCGCACGGCAAAGGAAACATCTACGCCCCCGATGTCCACTTCGACTCCGGCCGCTTTCTCATGTGGTTCGGTGGCCAGGGCCGCGACGGCCACGACCGTATTCAACTCGCCGAGTCTGGCGATGGCGAACACTGGCAATCGCGCGGCGTCGTCCTCGAAGACCCCACAGCCAACCACGTCAACGACCCCAGCGTCGTCCGCCGCGGCGATACCTGGTTCATGTACTACACCCGCGCCGTCTCAGATGTGCTCGACGAAATCGCGATTGCCACCTCGCGCGACGGCGTTCATTGGCAACCGCGTGGCATTGCTCTCCGTCCCTCCGCGCCGCCGGGCTGGGACTCGCTCCTCGTCGGCCGACCAAGTGTGCTTGTGGGTGGCGACAAGTTCCGCATGTGGTACGACGGCCGCCGCGACCTCCCCCTCAACGCGCCCGCCAAAGACGCGCCCAAGTCGGCCGCATCGACCCGCGCCGTCGGCTACGCCGAATCCGACGATGGCCTCCACTGGCGTCGCCCGCAGTCAGAACCAGTCTTCACCGGCGATCCCGGCGGCATCCATGTCGTGCGCACCTCAAACGGTTTCGTCATGGTCTACGAAAGTCACGCCGGCACCCAACTCGCGACTAGCCCCGATGGCCTCCACTGGAAATCACAAGGAACGTTCGTCCCTTCCACCGGCGCTGCCGCCGATCGCTTCGGCCATGTCACGCCATTTCTATTCCACGATTCCCGCACCCAGCGTTACACACTCTACATCGGCGCCGCTGCCAGCTCCACCTGGGACCAAAACGCCATCGCTCGAATCTCACTGACCGATGAACAACAGGCGCGACTCACCCAAATTACCCGCGAGCCGGTGCGTCCTCGCCCCCGTCCAGCCGTTCATAATCAATAAAAGCATAATAAGAAGCGCGAAGCATTCGCGTCTCTTCGTCGCCCTTGCTTGCGACATCTGCCGCATCGGTGTATTTTCGATGTCGTCTGCATACAGCACGAATCGATGGCGGAAAACAATGGGAGCCCGCGCATGTCTTACCATGAGTTGCAACGCGCCGCATTCTGCGGACTGATGTTGATCCTGATGCTGCTGGCCATCCCGCCAACGGCGCCGGTAGCTGGCCCACCTTCCGCGGTCCCCAGCGAACCGCCGTCGCCCCCGACAAAGGCCTCCTGACCGAATGGCCTGAGGGTGGCCCGACCATTGTTTGGAAAATGCCCGGCGCGGGCCGCGGCTACTCCAGCATGGCGATCGTCGACGGCCGAATCTATACCCTCGGCGACGCCCCCTCCACCGCCGACGACCAAGACGAGTACCTCGTTTGCTTCAACCAGGCCGACGGCAAAGAGCTTTGGAAAACCAAGACCGGCGCGCCCTGGAAAGAAGGCAAGCCCGATTGGCAAAGCTCGCGCAGCACGCCCACGGTCGATGGCGATCGCGTCTACGTCATCACACCCCATGGCGAGCTGATCTCATGCAACACCAACGGCAAAGAACTCTGGCGGCGCGATCTCAAGAAAGATTTTGACGGCCAGAAAGCCGATAGCTGGGGCTACAGCGAATCGGTCCTCATCGACGGCGACAAGCTCGTCTGCACGCCCGGCGGACCAGCCAACACCATGGTCGCCCTCGACAAGCTCACCGGCGAAACACGCTGGTCTACCCCGCGCGCCGAGGACCGCGGTGCGGGCCATTCCTCGATCGTCATTGCCAATGTCGGCGGCACGCGCGTTTACGTGCAATCGACCGGTAGCGGCGCGATGGGCGTGCGCGCGAGCGACGGCAAGCTCCTCTGGACGTTCGACATCGACCGAACCACCGCCGTCATCCCTACGCCCATCATCCGAGACGACCTCGTTTTCTTCGTCG
>CAZGMU010000018.1:1380-8147 GCA_964526975.1 uncultured Planctomycetaceae bacterium | reverse complement strand
CTGGCTACGGCCGCGGCGGAACTTTGCTCAAGCAAGTGCCCAACGGCCCAGATGAGATCAACATCGAAACCGTCTATCCACTCAAGACCGAACTGAGCAACAAACACGGCGGCGTCGTCCTCGTGGGCGACTACCTCTACGGCGACTCCGAAGACCGCGGCATCGTCTGGTGTGCCGACCTGATGACCGGTGCGGTGAAATGGAAATCCCGCGGCCCCGGCCGCGACTCGGCCTCGCTGGTCGCCGCCGACGATCATCTCTACATCCACTACGCCGACGGCACGCTCGCGCTCGCCAAGGCTTCGCCCGAGTCCTTCGAGGCGATTAGCCACTTCGAAGTCCCCGGCAGCGGCGACCGCCCAAGCTGGTCCCACCCCGTTATCCTCGACGGCAAACTCTACGTCCGCGAAGGCGACGTGATTACTTGTTACGACGTGCGGAAGTAGTCGCTGGATCGCGTCTGCGCAATTTGCTACGGCCTCTTCTCCGGACTCACCGTCTTCTTCGGATCGCGCTCCACCACCGGCCCCACTACCTCGTCAATCCGCTTCATGATCGCCCTGTCCAGCACCACGCCGCTTGCCTTCACATTGTCGCGCACTTGCTCCGGCCGCGAAGCGCCCACGATCGCCGACGACACATTCGGGTTCTGCAACACCCACGCCACCGCAAGCTGCGCCATCGTCAGCCCGGCTTCCTGCGCAATCGGCTTCAATTGCTGCACGCGCGTCAGCACGTCGTCCGTCATAAACTTGGCGATGAACTGCCCGGCCGTCTCATGAGTCGCCCGGCTACCCGCCGGCGCCGGCTGCCCGGGCAAGTATTTCCCGCTGAGCACTCCCTGCGCCATCGGCGACCACACGATCTGTCCCATCCCCAACTTTTCACAAGCCGGAATTACCTCTGCCTCGATCACGCGCCACAACATCGAATACTGCGGCTGGTTGCTGATCAGCGGAATCTTCAGTTCCTTCGCGAGCGCCCCAGCCCGCCCAATTTGCTCGGCCGTCCATTCCGACACCCCCACATACAACACCTTTCCCGACCGCACGAGGTCGGCCAGCGCCAGCATTGTTTCCTCGAGCGGCGTTTCGAAGTCATAACGGTGAGCCTGATACAGGTCGACATAGTCCGTCCGCAGTCGCCGCAAGCTTCCTTCGATCGATTCCATAATATGCTTGCGCGAGAGCCCGCGATCGTTCATCCCCGGACCCGTCGGCCAGTACACCTTCGTAAAAATCTCCAGCCCCTGTCGCCGCTCGCCCACGAGCGCCTCGCCCAGCACCTCCTCGGCCTTGGTTTTGGCGTAGATGTCCGCAGTATCGAACGTCGTGATCCCTTCCTCTAGCGCCGCCCGCACACAAGCAATCGCCGTGTCTTTCTCAAGCTGCGCCCCATGCGTCAGCCAATTGCCGAAAGAAATCTCACTAACCACAAGGCCGCTTCGGCCTAAGTGACGATGGTTCATAGTCGAGTTCTCCTAACTATGTGACGATGTAGAATCGGCGAGCCCCTCGACAAGCCCGCGAGTCGGGGCGTCCTCGCCCCCGCGCCCTGCCCTCATCCCATCCTCATCATAAACAAAAGCATCAGCAAAGCAGGCACGAGTGAGTTCGGCCTGGCTCTCGACTCTAAACCCTCCGCCCTTAACTCTCAACCCTCAACTCTTTCTCCGTTTGCATCCGCGTCTACCACAACCACCAAAGTCCAGCTCCCAGCGCAGTAGATCAAAGAACAAAACGCCGTTTAGCGTCGGCCGCCAGGCCGAATCCCCCACCAATACGGCCCCCTCCGGCGAGAATGAATAAACGTAATTTGCTCAAGTAGGGACTGCGGCCCATTCAAAAAATCCTCAAAACCACCCTCTAGTTTTTGGCCACTGATTCTGCTATCCTTCACCTCTCGATACTGAACAAAAGTACCGTATCGCTATGTTTTTGCCTGAAAGCTTACGTCCTAACCAACAAGCAAACGCCTACTACCCGCTATCCAATCGCTTGCGGCTTAGCGTGACTTCCTGCGAACCATTTACCAACCGATTTACCGCCAATGCTATTTGCCATTTCGAAGTGTTGTCAGAATCGCTTGAAGCCGATCGACCTGAATCGGGTTGCGCGTCTGGCTAATGGCAAATTGAACGGCTGGTTCCGCGAACCTGCCCAGCGATTTCAACTCTTCTTTAGTTCTCGCTTCAGAAGGCCGATTGTTTTCGCCGGTGCCGACAAGTCTGCGAACCAATTGCTCGCAATCTTCCGGCGTGATCGTTTCCAATCGTCCGACAAGAACGCGCAACTGTTCGTCGGGTGCCGGTTCAACCTTCAGCGGCAGCAGCGTGTCCGTTTGCGTGCCGGGTACGAGGTACAGCAGCCGCGTGCCGTTTTCGCCAAACCAACTGGTGCGCCATGTATTGACCATCGCCAGCGACTCTCGCTCGTACAAGCCTGCGGCCGTAAGTTCCCGCACCATCGCTTCAGTAAGTTGATCGACGGTCGACTCGGCTTCCGGCAGTGTGACTTCCACCATCGAATGTGCGGCAACCGAATCCATTCTCGTGAACCGAACGAGACCGTTGTCGATGCGCATCAGCAACAACGCACCGCTGGCATCGTCGCCCGAATTCGTCACTTCGAATCGGTCGTTGCCGAGTGCGGCCAGCTTCATCGGCAGGTCGAAGTTGCCGACGCCGCGATAGAACAAGAACTTTTCAAAATGGCTGCCCTGCTCTTTGTCGACCGTTTCGACGATGGCCGAGTCGGTTTCGCGCGCTCGGCCGTAATGGTTATTCGCGTCGACGGGCGGCAGCGAAGCCGGAATCGGTTGCTGCTTGGGCCCCGTTACACGGATGTCGCCAAATTGCTGCGGTGGAATCAATCGGATCGCTCCCCAGTCCAGGTAGCTATAGCCTTTGATAGACAAGGAGCCGATATCTGTTCCCGAGGCAAAGTTTTTCACCACGGGGTACCACTCGGTCAACATGCCTTTCGGAAAGTCGACGCGAACGTTCACGGTTCGTGGCACATCGGTATAGAAATACGTAACGGGAGTCTCCATTCGCTGCCGCGCGTAGAACTGGCCTTTTCGGAAAGCTCTCCCGATTTCACCCGGTTGGAGAGAGGGCCTCATGATGAACGGCGGCAGGTCGTTGGCCGTGAGCGGTCGAAATTCCAAATTCACGCCGTCGCTGCCAGAGAAGTTGGTGAACGTGCCCCACTCATGGACGACCAGCTTGCCTGGCGACGATCTTTTCCCAGCATCGAAACCCAGCAAAAGCGAAGGGACGATCGCGAGAGTTAGTAGTGCAATCAAGATTAATCCACAGATTTTCCGCAATTTACGACTCATGATGGTGCTCCAAGACCAGTGGTCAAGAAAAAGGGGGACGGGGCGCTGCCCGTGTTTCAGTAGAGTTCGCAGAGCAAGTTAATAGATATCGGAGCAAAAATGTGGAGGGCGACTATTAACAAGAGAGACTCACTCGTCTTTATCTTTAGGACGGTCCCGCATCAAAAGCAACGTTGCGACGGAGCGAATGGCAATGCCGTCGGATAGCGACTTAGTCCGCCTCGCGCAGGACGGACAACTGAGCGCCTATGAGGAACTGGTGCGCCGATGGTCCGCGCGTGTGCTGGCCGTGTGTCATGCGCGCGTGCGCTCCTTCCACACGGCCGAAGAGCTTGCGCAGGAAGCACTGCTGCGCGGATTGCGCGCGATTGCTACGTTGGAAGACCCGACCAAGTTTGGCCCGTGGTTGTGTGGGATTGCATCGCGAGCCTGTCTCGATTGGCTTAAAAGCGCCCAGTCGCGGCAAGTGTCGCTCGACGCTCTGGCCGTTGATCGTGGAGACGCCTGGCCGGTGCAGGATGGAGATACACCCGACGCGGCCGCCTGTCAGGCAGACGATAAAAGGCGGCTGCTCGCAGAGGTGGCTCTGCTGCCAGAGGCATACCGCGAGGTTATTTACATGTACTACTACGAGGATGTCACGTACCAGAAAGTTGCCGACGCGCTCGGAGTGAGTGCAGCGACCGTCAACGCGCGGCTGACCAAAGCGCGAGCATTGTTGCGCGAACGATTGAGCAGCTTGCAGAGGTAAACGGCCATGAAGTGTGAAGATGCTGTAAATCAATTGAACGCGCGGCAGGACGGCGAATTGTCGCTGGAAGAGGCGCAAGCACTCGATGCCCACCTGAGCGAATGTGCTCCATGCGAGATGCTGGCGGAGTCGTTGCAGGGGATCGACGCAGAATTGCGCCAGGCTGCGGCGCCACAACGGCAAGCAGCGCAACGATTGGCGGAACGCACGATCGCCGCAATGAAGACGGCGCCGATGCCGGCGGTTGAGCCAGCAACGGCGGTTGCGAAAAGCGTCTCTTGGGGGCAGCTACTTGTTGGCATGGCGGCTGGTTTCTTGTTGGCGATGCTGCTGTTTCGGCCCTGGCGCTCAACCGTGGAGCGGCCGGATGTTGTCGTCGCGCCAAGTCAATCTGTCGCGCGACTAGCGATTGCGACGGGGCCGGTCGAGGTGAAGCCGGTCAATCAATTGGATTTTTTAACATGCCCGCAGGATGCCGCGATTTCGCAGGACTCGGTGATCCGCACCGGACCGGTGGCGCGGTGCGAAATCGCGCTCGGCGGCGGCAACACGGTCCGCCTGGATTGCGATACCGAAATTACCTTGCGCCGATCGAAGGTGGTTGAGATGAATCGAGGGCGGCTCGCATCGACGACCGCGCCAGACAAATCGGGGATCGAAATCCAGTCGAGAGGCGGCAAGATTGTGGCGCAGCCGGCGGCACAACTGGCAGTGGCCTGCGAACCGCAAGGGGCGCGAGTGGTGGTTGTCGATGGCACGGCGAACGTGACAACGGGGGAAAAATCGCTCGAAGTGGTTTCGGGAAAACAGGTGCGAATCGTCGAGGGGAAAGTCGAGGGAGAGCCAGAGTGGTGCGATACGTCGCTCGAAACGGCCTGGGTGAATAGCGTGCTGGCGCTGCGCAATTCGGATCATCCCGAGTTGGCGGAGCGGGTGAATCGCTTGCTGGCGGACATGGGAGCCGCGAAGCTTTCACTCCTGTATGAAGACGAATTGCGGCGGCTGGGTGACGACGGTGTGCCGCCGCTACTAGCTTATCTGGCGTCGACGCGCGGTAAACCCAATCAACGACAACGGACCACAGCGGCAGCCATTGTTGCCGATGTGGCCCAACCGCGCTGGATACCCGACCTGATTGGGCTCTTGGTTGATTCCAGCGCGAACGTGCGAGCTGAGGCCGCGCGCGGACTCGTGCGGCTGACAGGTCGCGATCAGGGCCTCAAGTCAGATCAATGGCGAACGGACTCCTGGAGTTCGTGCGAGGGTGTCTATGATAAATGGGTTCATTGGTGGGAGGAGAACCGCGACCGGTATCCTGCTGCGCGGCGCGAAATTCCCGCGACCAAGCCCCAGGCGTTTTAGAGCAAATTACGAACTTGCGTACTCCTAGGATGCCTGGGCAACGCCTCAGTTGCCGGGAGATAAGTGGAGCCGGTGAAGCGGAGCGGGGAAATGTTTGGAGTGAGCGAATCCTAAAACCACTCATTTTGCAGCATTTTCCTGTGTAGCGCGGCCGGTGGATTGGCCTGACGCCTGCCGGGTTAGGCCTTGCCAGGAAGGCCCCAAATCCGGCAAAATGATGGATTCCCACACCAGGGACATGAGTCCGTCGGAAGTTGAGGCGGGCCGGGAGAATCAGCGACGAATTTCCGAATGACGAATGCCGAATCAGCGGTAGGTCGAGCTTCCGCTTTCATTCATCATTCAGACATTTGTTAATTGTAGGTCAGGCTGTGCCTGACAAGCATGATTTTGTCAGGCACAGCCTGACCTACTGAGGAGTAGTTTTGTGGCAGTTTGCATTCGCATGAAGAAGCTGGGGCGGGCGCACCAGGCGTTTTTCCGGATTTGCGCCTTCGATCGGCGTTCGCCGCGCGGCGGCCGCCCACTGGAAGAGTTGGGCACTTACGATCCGCGCGTGCCGGAGACCGATGCCCGCGCGATCTTGAAGAAGGACCGCGTCGACTACTGGTTGAGCGTCGGCGCGCAGCCGTCGGAAAAAGTCGCCGTGCTGATTAAGAAGTACGGCACAAATGGCACGCACGAAGCAGAGCAGAAAGCAGCGATCGAGAAGATCGCCGCGCCGAAGAGTGTGCCCGATGCGGGCGCGCCGGCCAGCTTGCCCAAGCCGAAGAAGACCAAAGAAGAAATTGCTGCCGAAGCTGTAGCGGCCGCTGCTGCCGAAGCGCCGGCCGAAGCCCCTGCTGCAGAGGCCGAAGCTGCCGCGGCAGAGTAATGTAGGTTGACGGTCGATGCGCATCGACGTTCTGACCCTGTTCCCCGAAATCTTCTCGGGCTATGTGGGCCAGAGCGTGTTGAAGCGAGCGATCGTGGCGGGGCTTGTTGGCGTTCATGTTCACAATATTCGTGATTGGGCGCAGGGCAAGCATCGGCAGGTCGACGATCGACCATTCGGCGGCGGGCCCGGCATGGTGCTGCGGCCGGAACCGGTGGTCGAGAGTGTCGAAGCGGTGCAAGCGGTAGATAATGAGCCGGGGCATTTGATCCTGCTCACGCCGCAAGGGCGCCGGCTGGATCAGCGGACGGTTGAAGAATTAGCCGGCAAAAAGCGGTTGGTTATGGTTTGTGGACGGTACGAGGGGTTTGATCACCGAGTGATCGAGTTACTTGCACCGGACGAGATTTCGGTTGGCGACTATATACTGGGCGGCGG
>CAZGMU010000018.1:0-1370 GCA_964526975.1 uncultured Planctomycetaceae bacterium | reverse complement strand
CGATGGTCGTGATCGACGCAGTGGCCCGATTGATCCCGGGCGTGTTGGGCGACGAAGAGAGCAACAAGCAAGATTCGTTCTCGGGCGAGCGGCCGCTGTTGGAGTTTCCACAGTACACGCGGCCTCGGGAATATAGAGGACTAAAGGTGCCAGACGTGCTGATGACCGGCAACCACCCGGACATCGCCCGCTGGCGAGAACAACAACAATTCGACCGCACACGCGAGCGACGGGCCGATTTACTGAGAGATGACGAGCTCGAGCGAAGGTCGGATGTGTAAAAACTAACCACGGAGACACGGAGAGCACGGAGAAGACAAGGTATAAAGAGCACTAATTACCACTAATAAGATTTATGAGAACTCCCAAGGCCTTCTCTTTTATTAGCGAAGATTAGTGTTCCTTAACTCCTTTTGTATTTCTTCTCTATGGTCTCCGTGTCTCCGTGGTTAATCAAATCAATCTGCGGAGCAAGAAAAAGGATAAGAAGTCATGAGCCAACAAATACTCGAAATGGTCGAAAAGGCCAGCCTCAAGCCCGAAGTGGCGAACTTTACGATTGGCGATACCGTCAACGTACACACGAAGATTCTGGAAGGCGACAAAGAGCGCATTCAGATTTTTACCGGTGTCGTGATTGCCCGCGCCGGGTCGGGTAGCCGCGAGACGTTTACAGTGCGGCGGATCGTGGCTAACGAAGGCGTGGAGCGGAAGTTCCCGCTCCATTCGCCGAAGATCGAGAAGATCGAAGTGGTCCGCAGCGGCGAAGTTCGTCGGGCCAAGCTGTACTACTTGCGTGAGCGCACCGGCAAGTCGACGCGTCTCAAGGAACGCCGTCGCGAGACGGCCGAGTGAAATGGCCCGCGCGCATTCGGGGCTGGTTGGCCGAGCGATTTCCGAAGAAGTCGCTCGGTGATCGGGGCGAGGATGCCGCAGCCAGATTCCTCAAGCGCCAAGGCTATCACATCCTCGCGCGCCACTATGATTCGCCGCTGGGCGAGCTCGATATCGTGGCGGTCGATGGCCGCACGGTGGTGTTCGTCGAAGTGAAAACTCGCCGATCGAATGATGCAGGCCGAGCCAGCGATGCGATCGACCAGCGAAAAGAGCAGCGCATGACCCAGGCGGCGCTGGGGTATTTGAAGTCCAATCGCCTTCTGGAGTACTCGGCCCGGTTCGATGTAGTGGCGATCACCTGGCCAGAGAATATGCGAAAGCCGACGATTGAACACCTCAAGAATGCGTTTTCGGCAGTGGGTGTAGGGCAGTTTTTTAGTTGAACGTTGATAAGGTAGCACGGACTGAAGCCCATGCCACGAATGGCGCGAGCGTTTCTATTCATTCGATTTCATAACACGAGCCGCGACGAT
>CAZGMU010000017.1:0-24859 GCA_964526975.1 uncultured Planctomycetaceae bacterium | reverse complement strand
CACGCCCAAATACTAGATGTTGCGGTAGGTGGAGTCAACTAGATAACCACATCATTTGTATATATTACTAGTGGCCAAAAGCAAGGGGCTTCTTTTAGTTTTTTATCGACTTTGTTTAGAAACTAGAAAACGTCGCTAAGCGGCAAGCGGTTGGATAGTGGGGTGGCGTACGTTGTTTTTCTGGTGCCAAGCAGCTGGTTATAGGGTGCGGCGAGTAGGGTGAAGATCGTGATTTGTGCTTCTTCTGTTCCTTTTCGGGTGCCCCTCGGCTTGCGGGATTTACTGGCATGCCAAAGCGTCAAGCGTAGCTCTTTAAAAAAATTTAAATATTATCCATTTTTCACGGGGCTGGATTGCCGATAATATCGTTTATACCGACTTGGACGGTTTTGGCGGTGTGTGGTGTTGCTTAGGCCAGCGGTGGCTGAGACATTCGGGGCGCGATATTTGATTGCGTTCGCCGCACTGCAAGGGGTTCGTCCAGAAGGACTATCGAGAAGGCAGAATGCCTACCACTAACACGAACGCTAGACCGTCGCCCAGGGGTTGGACTGCTGCGTCTAGGGAGAAGACTGCATAGCTGGTTCATACATATCCCCCACGCCGATAAACGCGCTTTGCTTGGGCCACCAGGTGGAATGGATTGCTACCGAGGCCTGATTCTTCCGTGGTCAGCGGATTCGGGGTGATGTTTGTGAACATTGTTTTTTGAATCATCACCATTCACGTGTATTTGAGCAGATTACTTTTATTCGTCGTGGAGCGTATTGATGGAGGTTCGGCCTGGCGGTCGACGCTAAATCCTTTGGACGTAATTTGGTAATTTGCTCTAGTTCGCGCAGCAACCCGAAAGGCAAACACCCCGCGCTTACACCATGAGACCCCCACTAATTTTAGCCAATATAGCAGCACTGCTATTATTATCTGTACCGGCATGTCACAAGAGCGAAGAGGAACACCACGCGGAACATAGAAAGGTCGTGGCTAGCAGCCCGACCGTAAAAGATATCACCGTCACGGAGCAATACGTTTGCCAAATCCGTTCGCGCCGCCACATCGAGGTGTGTGCATTAGAGGGGGGGTATCTCAACGATATTCCGATTAAGGAAGGCCAAGCTGTCAAGCAGGGGGATTTACTGTTCAAAATCTTGCCGTCGCTGTACCAGGCAAAGCTCAACTCTGAAACAGCTGAGGCCCAGCTTGTACAAATCGAGTTTGAAAACGCCAAGCGTCTGTACCAGAGCAACGTAGTTTCCGACAAAGAAGTCGCACTCGCGCAAGCCAAACTGGCCAAGGCTCAGGCTCAGGTGCAATTATCTCAAACTGAATTGAACTTCACAGATATTAAGGCGCCTTTTGACGGCATCGTTGATCGCTTGTACCAGCAGCAGGGCAGCTTGATCGGAGAAGGTGACAAGCTTACATCGCTGTCTGACAACAGTTTGATGTGGGTTTATTTCAATGTGCCCGAGAAGCGATATCTCGAATACAAATCCAAAATGGGAGAACAGGGCAATAAGGAGGATGATGCAACAATCGAACTGGTCCTGGCAAATGGCAACAAGTTTGACCAAACGGGCAAAATCGGGGCGATTGAAGCCGATTTCAATAACGAGACAGGAAACATCCCATTCCGAGCGGATTTCCCCAACCCGAACGGCTTGTTGCGGCATGGCCAGACAGGCAAAGTACTGATCCATAACGTCCTGCACGGGGCTGTAGTTATTCCCCAACGGGCAACTTTCGAAATCCTCGATAAGCGTTACATCTTCCTGATTGGGGAAGATCAAGTGGTACATCAACACGAAATCGAAGTTGAACACGAATTGGAAGACATCTATGTGCTCAAAGAGAATGCTAAGTCGCCCCTAAAGCCGACGGACAAATTCGTTCTCGAAGGTGTCCGGGAGGTTCGCGATGGCGATACCGTAAAAGGTGAATTTCGCCCGCCGGAAGAGGTTCTGAAAAGCTTGAAGAATGAGGCCGAATAGGAACCACTTTTATGTTCTCAAAGTTTCTTCATCGGCCGGCGTTAGCGATTGTTATTTCGCTGCTTATTCTATTTTTAGGGCTATTGGCAATCAGCACGTTGCCAGTTTCTCAATTTCCTTCGATCTCTCCCCCGACCGTCCTGGTTTTCATTACCTATCCCGGCGCCAGCGCTGAAGTGTTGGTCGATTCAACGCTCATTCCACTTGAGCGATCGATTAACGGTGTTCAAGGGATGCGCTATATTTCATCGGACGCTACCAGCGCCGGCGAAGCGACGATCCGCATTTACTTTGAACCAGGGACCGACCCCAACTTGGCCGTCGTCAATGTGCAGAACCGCATAGCGGTGGTGAAAAACTTGCTGCCGGAATTGGTGCAACGAGAAGGCATCGTCGTCAGCCAAGTGATGCCGAGCATGTTGATGAATGTGAACATCTACAGCACGGCCAAGGGAGTCGACCAGAAGTTTCTGTACAACTTCACCAACGTCAATGTCCTACAAGATATTCGCCGCGTTCCCGGTATCGGCACTGCCACGATTCTGGGCAGTCGCACGTATGCGATGCGAATTTGGCTGAATCTCGACCGCATGCGGGCCTATAACTTGTCGTCGGAAGACATCATGAAGGCCATGGCGGAGCAAAGCATCATCGGAACTCCAGGGCGCCTTGGCCAAGCCACGGGAAAAACATCTCAAACAAAAGAGTATGTCCTCACCTATATAGGGCGTTACAACAAGCCAGATCAGTATGAGAATATCATCCTTAAGGCGAACTCCAAGGGTGAGTTCCTGCGCCTTAAGGACGTCGCCAATGTGGAACTGGGGTCCGAGTTCTTCGACATTTATTCGGACGTCGACGGTCATCCATCGGCCTCTATCATCCTTAAGCAAACGCCCGGTTCAAACGCCACGGCCGTTATCGAACACGTCAAGAAGACACTCGACCAAATCAAGAAGGAATCGTTCCCACCGGGAATGGATTATGAGGTCAGCTACGACGTTTCCAGCTTTCTGGACGCCTCGATTGAAAAGGTGCTCCATACGCTGTTCGAAGCTTTTATTTTAGTGTCGTTGGTTGTCTACCTGTTTCTTGGGGATTGGCGTTCCACGCTGATTCCGACATTGGCTGTTCCCGTGTCGTTAATCGGCACCTTCTTTTGCATGCAGTTGTTCGGTCTATCGATCAACCTGATTACGCTCTTCGCATTGGTTCTAGCGATTGGCATCGTGGTCGACGACGCGATCGTAGTGGTCGAAGCCGTGCATAGCAAAATGCACGAGAAGCACCTTTCGCCTTACCGTGCGACGATGGAGGTCGTTCACGAGATCAGTGGAGCAATCATTGCTATCACGCTCGTGATGACGGCGGTATTTATTCCAGTAACATTCGTTCCCGGACCAGTCGGCACGTTCTACCGTCAATTCGGTATTACGATGGCTACGTCGATCGTTCTTTCCGGCGTGGTGGCTCTCACCCTCACGCCAGTTCTCTGTGCGATGATCCTCAAACCTCATAACCCGAACAGCAAAAAATGGCGAGGACCGATTACGCTGTTTCTTCAATTTTTTGACCGCACCGTGGAGAAGATCATTGATGGCTATGCTGTAATCCTGAGGCGAATCGTCACGCGTCGTACGATGACGCTACTTGCCATCGCTGCATCCGTGGCCGGAATTTACTTTGTGAATCTCACTCTCCCAACGGGGTTTATTCCAGGCGAGGACCAAGGCATTATCTACGGCATCATTCAAACGCCGCCGGGCTCGACGCTGGAGTACACGAACTCGAAATCGCACGAGTTACAAGAGATCGCCAAAGAAATGGATGTCGTCACATCGGTCACTTCGTTGGCTGGTTACGAAGTGCTGACCGAAGGCCGCGGCTCGAATGCCGGTACTTGCATTATCAATTTAAAGAACTGGTCGGACCGCAAGGTCACATCGCGTCAAATTATTGAAGAGCTCGAAGAAAAATGCAGCAAAATTTCCAACGTCAAACTCGAGTTCTTCGAGCCACCTGCAATTCCTGGCTTTGGCGCTGCTGGCGGCTTCTCGTTGCGCCTATTGGATAAAACCAATACCACTAATTACAAGAGGCTGGGTGAAGTAACCGATAAATTCATGGCCGACCTGGCCAAACGTAAGGAATTAAAGGGACTGTTCACCTTCTACACCAGCGACTACCCCCAATACGAACTGATCGTCAACAACGACCTGGCCATGCAAAAAGGTGTGTCGGTCAGCACCGCGATGAACAATCTCTCAATTTTGATCGGCAGCACATACGAGCAAGGCTTTATTCTCTTTGGGCAGTTCTACAAGGTGTATGTCCAGGCAGCGCCCGAGTTCCGCCGGTTCCCCTCAGACTTGGACAACCTGTTCGTGAAGAATGAAGCTGGGGAAATGGTCCCCTACTCTGCATTTATGCAGATCAAGAAGAAACAAGGTTTAAACGAAATTACGCGTTACAACCTTTACCCCTCGGCCACGGTACAAGGCGCGCCAGCCGCCGGTTACAGTAGTGGCCAAGCAATCAAGGCGATTAAAGAAGTTGCGGCTACGTTGCCACGCGGATATGCAATCGGCTGGGAAGGGCTATCTTACGACGAGGCAGCTAAGGGTAACGAAGCGGTTTACATTTTTTTGATCGTCGTTGCCTTCGTCTATCTCGTACTAGTCGGGCAATACGAGAGTTTTATGCTGCCGCTGGCCGTAATCATTTCGCTGCCAATCGGCATCTTGGGCTCTTTTCTATTTTTGCAGCTTATGGGCTTGTCGAACGACGTCTACGCTCAGATTGGTTTGGTTATGCTCGTTGGTTTGTTGAGCAAGAATGCGATTCTAATCGTTGAATTCGCGGTGCAACGACGCCATCAGGGCTTAAGTCTCGAAGAGGCGGCTGTTGAAGGCGGCAAATTACGTCTTCGCCCCATTCAGATGACGTCTTTCGCTTTCATTGCTGGTCTTATTCCATTGGTTTTTGCTAACGGCGCAGGCGCAATCGGCAACCGCACGATTGGAACGACTGCGGCCGGAGGCATGTTGCTTGGCACTGTGGCCGGTGTTTTGGTAATCCCCGGCCTTTACTACTTGTTCGGAAAGATTTCGGACAATCGCAGCCTCATCAGGGATGAACACGATGAGCCACTTTCAGAGATCTTCGAGCGCGAAGAACACTAAATACTACGTTATTCGGCTGGTGCTCATCTCCGGCGCTTTGCTGGTGTTGCCTTCCTGTGGCATCCCCCAGCTCCGCTGCGCGAAGCCGGCGCAACCGACACCAGACACATTCAATGGCATGTCCAACACGGAAAGCCCGCCACAGCTTCAGTGGTGTGAGTTTTTCAGTGATCCCAACCTCACGAGCCTGATCGGGCAAGCGCTTGTCGACAACCAAGAGCTGAGAATCCTGAACGAAGATATTCAGATCGCTAGCAACGAAGTATTGTCTCGGCGGGGTGAGTATCTTCCGTTTGTCACTTTTGGAAGTCGTGCAGGCCTCGAGAAATCAAGCCGATTCACGCGTGATGGTGCCGTCGAAGATCAGCTTTTCGTGGCTCCGGGCAAACGCTTTCCAGAACCATTACCTAATTTCCTCCTAGCTACCAATGTCTCCTGGGAACTTGATATCTGGAGGAAATTAAGGAACGCTCGAGACGCGGCGTCGCTACGCTATCTTGCTACTGGCGAAGGGCGAAATTACATCATGACTCGTCTCGTTGCCGAGGTTGCTGACAAATATTACGAGTTACTGGCGCTCGACAATCGCCTGCAAATCCTGAACAAAATGATTGATATCCAGGAGAAAACGCTCGATACCGCGAAGGCCTTGAAGGAATCGGCTCGCGGCACTGAACTGGCCGTCCAACGTTTCGAAGCGGAAGTACGCAAGAACCAAAGCGAGGCGCTAATCATCCAGCAGGAGATCGTCGAAGTCGAGAACAAACTTAACTTTCTTGTCGGCCGCTACCCACAGCATGTCGAGCGGCAGGCTGTGGACTATATCAATCTGCAACTTCGCTCGCTAAGCGCGGGTGTTCCAGCTCAGCTTTTACAGAACCGAGCCGACATCCGCCAGGCTGAGCGTGAGTTAGAGGCTGCTGGCCTCGACATTAGAGTCGCTCGCGCCCGCTTCTATCCGTCGCTGAACATTAGCGCTGGGTTCGGTTACGAGGCATTCAACCCTCGCTACCTCTTCACAGCGCCGGAATCGATGATTTACAACGTCGGCGGCGATTTAATCATGCCCTTGATTAATAAGAAGGCGATCCAGGCAGACTATATGACTGCCAATGCCGTGCAATTACAGAAAGTCTACGAATACCAACGTGTTGTCCTCAATGCTTTCGTCGAAGTGATCAACCGTCTCTCTAAAGTAGACAACTACGGTAAAAGCATCGAAATCAAAAAACAACAGTTGCAGTCGCTCGAGGCCTCAGTCGAGAACGCCACACTGCTTTTTCAGAATGCTCACGGCGAATACATAGAAGTGCTGCTCGCACAACGTGATCTCATGGAAGCCAGAATAATCATGGTCGAAACGAAACAACAGCAGCTAGCGGCGATCATCAACGCATACCAAGCCCTCGGCGGCGGTGCAGCGATCGCTTCGCCTGTGGCTGGTGTAACGAACGTTGAAACGCTGCCCGACGAAACTCCGGCGGATAGCGAACTATTGCCAAATCCAGCACCGCAAACTGACCCAATGTTGTTACAACCCAAACAGCCGCCGGCGGTGGAGCCGAGCGATAAGAGCGCGAGCGTCGAAGGCGATGTTCGGCTGCTGCCCCCTGTGGTTCCGCTGGCCGATGCTAACTCGCTTCAGATCAAGTAAGACCGCACTCGCACGTGTGAAACTTCAAACATGGTGACCGCTGCATCCGCTAACTACTGACCATAAACTGGAATCCCCCTTTGCGATTTCAACTTGTGGAATCATTGCGGCAGGAGTGATGTCGGCCCAACGACCAATCGTGTGACAACGATGTTAACTCTCGGGGATTTAAATCCTTCATTTCTGCCGGCTCGCGCGGTGATTGGAACAACGCTTGTTGCGATTCTGGGGGCCCTCCTCTTTGGGCTTGATTTGGTTGCGATTTCCAAATGCAAAACCAAGCGAAGGCGTTATTTTTACTTCATGGCTTTCAGTAAGGTTTCATGACGGCATCAGCCTTGTTCGGGACGGCTATTGTCGCGCTCGCCGCTCACCCGGGCGACATTTACGAGAGGCGTGATTCACTCAAATAGGCCGCGGCTGCGAAACCAGAGAAGGCGAAAAAGACACAGCAAGGCAGCACTAAGGGTAACACTCGTTCGATTCCGCCTAAAAATGAAGCTGGAACAATAGGACGTCTATAGAGTTTTTTCTAGCAGGCTTAACGAGTTGAAAGGGTAGGTTTGAGGCGTCTACTCCTCACAAGCAACAACTCTTTCGTAGTATAGGTGTTGAAACATAGCGATTGGGGAATGGACCGGCCGTAGCTAAAACGCTGCAGCGGACCTTGATTACGCCGGCCCACGCTTTTGCGAGCACGTACTATTCACCTCCGCAGGAGCCCGTCGCAGCGAGTTAATCCGAGCCTTGCGGGAAGATATTGACCTGAAAGGCAATGTTCTTACAATCCGCGAAAAGAAATGCGCCCGCGGCAGCCGCACGACCAGGTGAGTGCCAATCAGTTCACCGCTTGCCAGGGCCTCGACTTTCTACGGCTACAGCGATCGATATCCAACGAATGAGGAGGGAATCGCGATCTTAGAGTAATTCACTTTAATAAATAGCCACAGAGTTCACAGAGAGTCTATAGAAAGCAGACCCTCTTTTATTAACTCTCTGTGTCCTCTGTGGCTACATGAATTGGAAAATTGCTCTAGCCAGCAAGACCGGCGCATTTCCCAATGGTCTATTAAACAAAGTACCGTCAGATCCTTGGGGCCGTCAGTACGAATACGCCTACCCTGGGCGCAACGGCCCTTATGACCTCGTTAGCTTTGGCGCCGATCATCAAGAGAGCGCCAGGAGAAATCCGCGATTGTGGTTGGATCAGCGCCCAGCGAGCTAAAGTAATCGTCGACATGTGCCGTCGTTGGTTCGGTTGCATCGCTTTCAGCTTTATCCGCACATGTCTCAGCGCGGGAGTTGCTCGTACCGCCGGAGTTGGTTTGTGATATTGCCAGTTCGATTAACAGAAGATCCTGAGTTGAAGCCGTGGCAAATCCTCGTATCAACTCAGTCTTGGGCGTAAAGCTTAGAGAAAGGCCTAGCGACGAAGGGTAAGCGGGGCTAAAGGTGAACGGGTTAATGGTTGTGGCTGTTAGCGTATCAGAAGTCGCCGGCACCTGTTCAACGGTCGCGAATGAATCCTGTGAGCCGCTCGGCGCAACAGCGATGTTGATCGAAACGGCCTGGCTAGTATTACTTGCCGAACCAATAGCGGCAGAGGCACCCACAAGGTTTGAATCGCTCGCACCAGCGCCTAGAGCAACGGAGGTCGTTCGCCCAAAACGAGTACGCCAAAAATCATTATCTATTTGATCAACGACGCCATCCGGCACGCCTTGAGGGCCGCTGCCATCGGCGCGGAGATCGGTCGTTGAACCGAGCGTTTTGCGCCAAACGACATAGTCGGCGGCGTCGACCACGTCGTTCAAATTATAGTCGCCCCGTAAAGCGAAGGATTGCCGCTCGATCGCGCCAATGTCGATCCGCGGCGCCGTGTTGTAGTCACTATCGATCTCCAAATAGATCTGCCGTACGTTTGTCGCACTACTCAACGTAAACGCTTGAGTCGGTGCGCTCCCGCTGGTGGGGCCGGGATCGAGTTCCCCTTGGAGGACGAAGGTAAACCCGTTGTGGTTGTAATTGGTCGGCGGATTCGTGGCATCGGCTGGGTTGGGGGCATTGGGAGAGGTGTAGAGCTTAAAACCCTTGATGCCGCGGCCAAGCAAATCGGTCTGCACCATCTGCCACAAATAGGCGGTCGACAAGCTGTAGTTCGCCCCCAGGTCGAACACGACATACTGCGCCACGACATTAGGAGCGTCTCCGCCGGTGCCTTGCCCCGCCCCAGCATGCCACATGCCGTTCGCGCTCGGATCGGCCGCATGGGTATATGTGAGGACGTTGCCTGAACTGGTGTCAAGACCCGAGCTGTCGATCAAGTTCGTGGGGAGATGCGCTGCGTCGTAATAGGAGCTCGCGAAGACGCTCGTGGGCGTGATCACCGCTCCGGAAGTGGCGCCGAACTTGACTTCAGCCAAGCCCACATAGTCGTTCGTGGAATGTGGTGTAACTTGCACCGTGCGAAATTGGAACGATGGAAACCTATTATTCCGCTGGTCGTACGCGGAGCCATCGTGGAACAGCGGGTCGCCGGCATCGATGGCAGGGCTCGTCGGCAGCGGCATTTGCGTGAGCGTGAAGCCGCCATTGTTTTGGAGCGGGCCCAGCAGCGGATCGGTGGCTACGATGTTGTGGTTAGCGCCGTTGGAAAGCGGGGCCGCGTTGGCCGTACCGACAACGTTGTAACCGCTCGATGGATCCAGCACGCTCGGATTGTCGAAATTTCGGACATAAACATCGTAACCTCGATTGCCGGAGATGATCGAGTTGGTGGCAAAGAGGCTGCCTCCCCGAGCGTAGATTCCTCCGTAATTCCTACCCGTGTCGGAATTGTTGCTAATGGTGCTACTGTAGATGTGAAGAGCACCATTAAAGCTATAGATTGCGCCCCCCCCCTCGCCGTGGGTTGTTTGATTGCCCGATAGCGTCGAGTCAACCATTAGAAATTCGACCGCGTTACCGATCGGAGGGCCATCGATCAACACGGCGCCGCCCGCGCGCCGCGCCGTGTTGGCGCTGAGCGTGCTGAATTCGATCGTGAGGGGGCCTTTGCTATTGATGCCGGCTCCGAAATCGGACGTGTTATTCGAGATAGTGGATTCGTATAACGTGAGCGTGCCGCGATTATCGATGCCGCCGCCGTAGCTTCGATCGCCCGGCGCCGTATTTCCGGTCACGATGCTGTCGGCAAGCCTGAGCGTGCCATTGTTAAGGATTCCACCGCCATTCGTATTCGTATAACCATTCGTAATTTCAAGATTCGAGAGGTTTACGTTCGCTCCTGTGGCGATCTCCAGTACGCGGCTGACGCCGCCTCCATCGATCGTGATGCCGACAGGATTTCCTAGCGTTCCGCCAATGCCAGTAATCGTCGCGTCGCCGGTAATCAGTAGCTCCGTTCCCCCCAATGCGATCGTGCCGAATCGCAGGCTGGCGGCGAACGTGATTTCACTGGCGCCAGTGCGAATGTTGGCGAGCGAGATTGCCTCGCGCAGCGAAGTGCCGGTTCCCAACCCGGGATCGCTGGCGCCGTTGTCTTCATCGACAAGCGTCGTAACGATTAGCGATTCACGCGGCGCTTCGAAGGCGCCGATATCGACCGTGCCGTCGATGACTCGCGGGAAACTGCCGCCGCGTTGGTCGGTTGTCAGCGCGTTGCCCAATGGGTCGAGCGCGAAATCGTTGCGGCCGGTATTGTAAGCGAGGCTGCCCTGCAGCAGCGCGATGGTCTGTGTCGGTCCACCGTTATTTGCCAGCGATCCGAGCCGCGGGTTCGAGACGCCGACCAGATTGCCGTCGGAGTGATTTACCAGTCCGCCCGAACCACCGGTGCCGATCAAGTTGTTCGAGCCGACGACAACTCCACCCCCGGCAATATCGCTGGCGGCGGCATTGGGCCCCGTATTTCCAGCCACGATCGTATTGTTGATTTGCGTAATACCGGGCGAGGTAAGAATTCCGCCGCCAGATGCTGTGCCGTTCACGCCCGAGCTGCCGCCGCTGCCGCCAGACCCCGTTGTGCCATTGGGCTTGCCTTGCAGTCCGGAGCCGCCAGCGCCGCCTGTTCCGGCGCCACCCGCGCCGCCGAGAACTCCGAAAGCAATTTGGTTATATGCGAGCGTGACGTTGGTCATGGTGGTCGAACTGCCGGGGATATTGACACCGCCTCCCGCCGCACTTCCGCCAGTTCCGCCATTGCCGCCGGTGCCGCCGCGCCCACCATTGCCGCCGACGCCGCCCCCGATTGGACTGGCTCCGCCTCTTCCGCCGGTGCCACCGCGCCCGCCCGCGCCGCCGCGGCCAGCATTGCCGGCAATCAATTCGTTATCGGCGATAGTGGCATTCGATAAATTGACGTTTCCGCTGGCGACAAAAATACCTCCGCCGGCAACGTTGCCACCTGCTCCGCCGGCGCCTCCCGTTCCGCCAACGCCACCTACGCCTCCGGGGCCGCCGGGAAAAATTACTGGATTACCGAGTCCGCCCATCGGCGGATCCCACCCCGCGCCCCCTTGTCCGCCCAGGCCGCCATCGCCGCCGGTGCCGCCGGTACCACCTTGCGCCGTGTTATTGGCGACGGTCGAATTGAGCAGTCGCAACTGGCCGCTGGCGAGATAGATCCCTCCACCGGTTCCTGCACTCCCCGCACCACCATTGCCTCCGGTGCCGCCGATTCCCCCCGTGCCACCGGTCGGCGAATCGCTGAATCCCGTAGCTCCTGTACTTCCTGTGCCACCGCCACTTCCTGCGCCGCCATCGCCGCCACGGGCAGTATTCGAAACGACGTTGGAATCGCGCACGTCCATGACGCCACCGGCGATGTAAACCGCACCACCTTGGGCGATTTGACCGTTGCCGCCGGGGATTCCGTTGCCCCCCCATGCCGAATTTCCCGTTAACGTCACATGATCCAGCGTTACCGTACCACCTTGTTCGAAGATCGCGCCTCCCCGGGCGAGAATGTCGGAGGCGCGCGCCGTATTGCCGGAGATTGTCGTGTTGCTGATCGAAACCGACCCAGCGCCGATCGATCCGGCATAGATTGCGCCACCAATTTTGCCTTGGTTCCCAGAGATGGTCGAACCGCTGATGGTTAGTGTCCCAAGGTTCAAAATGCCGCCGATGTAACCTTGGTTGCCGGAGATCGTTGAATTGAGAATGTTGAGCGTGCCGAGATTCGTTATGCCGGCAGCAGAATTGGCCGCCACATTGTTGGAGACCGTCACAGCATTGAGCGTGAGCGTACCTTGGTTAGAAATGGCGCCCAAAGTGTTCCCTTCACTGTTGCTGACCGTCAAATTCGACAGTGTGAGGTTGCCACTTTCGTTGAGAACGGCGCCGACGCCCACCGCTGATTTTCCATTCGTCAGGCTCAGGCCATGGATGCTGACGTTGCCATGAGAAATATCAAATATGAAAGTGGTATTGGCGCCCGACACCGTGAGACCGGACCCCTGGATCGCGACGTCATCGGTGATCGTGGGAAGCGGCGTGCCGCCGAGCGTGATCGTTCCCGAAATGACTTGAACGGTGTTGTCATCAATTGGGAAAACATTCGTTATCGTATCCAGCCCGGGATTGGCATTCGCTTGCGTGATCGCGTACCGCAATGAGCCAGGATTGAGATCGTCAGAAGTATTCGTGACGTAATACGTCGAGAGCGTGAGGCGAGTCTCCAGGACTTCGAACGCGAGCGGTCGCCAGCGTCGAGTTCTAGCAGGAAGTTTGCGCCAGCGCGCCGCTTCGCGGCGGTGCGAGAAGTCGTCAGCCAAGATGTACTCCAATCCGATAGGCGATCTTAGTCAGTAGCGAAGAAGCGTTGGGATTCTGCCCCCATTGTAATAATGTAAGTGCTTCCTTTCTCTGACGTAAATTCGGCGCATGCAATACCCCCCAAAATCTCCTAATGTAGTTCACTAAAGTACTAATTCAATCCCCTTCCGAGGGGAGATGTCATCGATTCCCGAGCCAAATTGCCATCAACGCCGTACGCCCGTTCACTCCCAGCTTGCGATAGATTTCCTTCACATGGTCGTGCGTGGAATGCGGACTTTGTTTGAGCTTGGCCGCGATCTCCTTCTCAGACTTATCGGTCAGCAAGAGCTGCATGACCGTTTGCTCTTTATCGGTGAGAGGAGATGAGGCGACACCGATGCCGTGACTATTCAGCAGCAATCGATGGAACCAGGTTAGGCCGCGAATCGCGTAGCCCGCGAGTTTTGCCTCCCTTGGCGTGAATGGCTTTGAATCGTTGCGGCGATCGAAAACGAAGAATACCTCGGCGTCGTCACTTACTGGAACTCCTTGTCCGTCCCAAAACTCCATCCGCGGTACCGTTGTGAAGCTGGGGAAGGGACGGATCGGTTCGTGCAGCGCAAGTGAAGGAGAAACGCTTCGACGAAGCGCCATCCAAGTTGTTGTGAACTGCGCAGTTTTCTGCCCGGGTGGAACTGGGCGCGCGGAAGCGGCGCAGGAGCATCTCAAGAGAATCACTAGGCAGCCCGTCGAAAGTAACGATGGTGGAGCCCGCCAACCATTGGCTGGGTGTAGTGTCCGCCTGCTGACGGAATCGCGGACCGCGCCCGCCACGAGCGGCTTCCATCTCAACACGGCCTACACGTACGACGGCACGGGCCGACTGGCCACGCTCACGCACAATCGCAACGGCCAGTCGACCGCCTTCGCGGCCTACGCTTACACGTACGACGCGGCCTCCCGCTCGCACTCGATCACCACGACGCTCGATACCACGGTGGCCGCCTTGGGCAGCACGGCGACGATCAACCAGGATTTCACGTACGACCTCGTCGGCCAGCTCACCAGCGCCGACCGGACCGGCACGGCCAACGACGACGCATACACGTACGACGCCAACGGCAACCGGACCAGCCAGAACTCGGCCTCGGTCACCACGGGCGATAACAACCGGGTCACCGACGACGGCACGTACACGTACCTGTACGATGATGAAGGGAATCTCACTCGACGGACCTTGAAGGCGGACAGCACCTATGTGGTCTATGCTTGGGACCACCGCAACCGGCTGGTCTCGGCCACGAGCTATAACGCCAGTGACGTGGCGCAGACAGCCCAACTCTACCGCTACAACAACGACGATCTGCGGGTCGGCAAGGACACTCAAACGGTCTCCACGTCGACCTTTACCGACTCGGAGTCGTATGTCTACGACGGCAACCAGATGGTGCTGGCCTTCGACCAGACGATCACGAGCGGCGCGCCGGTCGCAGCAGGAACGATCAAAGAACGCTATTTATACGGTCCCGGCACGGACCACTTGCTCACCGACGAGTTCTTTGGCGGCCGAGGCGCGAGCACGTACGACCTGTACTGGGCCGCGCTCGACGACAATGGCTCGGTCCGCGAAGTGCTCGACGCCACGGGCGCGGTCGATGAGTACCGCGACTACGACTCGTTCGGCACGATGACCACCGTGCGTGACAGCGCCGGTTCAGCCAAGAGTCTCGCGGCGCTCGACACGGTGTTCGGCTTCGCCGGCCGCGACTGGGATAACGACACGGGTCTCTACTACAACCGGGCCCGCTGGTTCGATCCGCGCTTGGGCCGGTTCATCTCGACCGATCCGATCGGTTTCGGCGGTGGCGACACGAATCTGTACCGGTACGGCGGTAACAACCCGATCGACAATCTCGATCCCTCGGGCAACAGTTGGCTCTCGAAGGCCTTCCGCAGCCTGAAGAAGGACATCAAGGGGATCGTCAACACGGCCAAGAGCTTCCTTCACAACCCGGGCCGGACCATCGAGAGGATGGCCAAGGACCCTTGGACCTGGGTCTCGATCATCGCGCCGTATGCCGGCATCAAAGCGCCGTTTATTGGTCTAAACGTCGGACCGTTCTCGTATGGCGTCGGCGTCGGCTACAACCTCAAGGGCGGCGGGCTCCATCTCGGCTTCAGTTACTTGGCCGCCGGCAAGTCTGCGGTTACCGGGACGGGATTCGGGCCGGCGACCTTCGGGCTGCAGTCGCCCATACCGGCTCTGAATTTTCAGCGGGCGGTGTTTGCCCAGCCCGTCAGGTATGTACAGCCAGGGAAGGCTATGCCGGCGAATGGGGATGAGCCAAATGTCTTCACGCCCGATGCGAGCGCCATTGTTGATACCGGTGATGGTAACTTCATCCTGGCTGGCTATGTACGTGATGGACAACATTGGGTACCGCAACAAATAATACGATCCTTCCGAGCAAGCCTCTCACCGGAAGCCTACGACGTCCTTATAAAGGGCACACTGGATCCTGCGTTCTATGAAAGGGATCTCGCATTTAGAATACAACAAAGCCGTCGGATCAATGATGGCGGACTACACGGCAAACGGTACGAAAGTGTTAAGCGGCAACGAAGCTAAGACGTTTTTGACCTGGATTAGAGCAGGGGAAATTACGGATGCAGGATTTGCTGCGAGAAACTCTGAAGCTTTCGCCAAAGTCGCAACTTGGCGCTCGGGTTTCCTGCAAAGCATTAAAGTTGCCGGAGAACTCAAGGGTATAAACCCCGCACTTAGCAAATACGAGCTGAAGGCTCTCGCGCAAACGGCGGTTAATGGAAAGGCGAGTGTAGCAGGCGAGAAATACTTAACTGGACGAGCCGTTGACGCTTTCAACATGCTCGGTAAAGCAAGTGCGGAGGAAAGAGCAGCGTACTGGGTAACGGGCCTCAAGGCAGCCGGGCTAGTAGAAAAAGTGGGGACTGGCTTGTTTGCGTTTGGCATCGCCCTGGGCGCTGTGCGTGGCGCAATGGGACAAGGCCATGACCCAAATATGCGTGGCGTATTAGGAGCGGGATTGGAAGCTGAGCGAGAACTTATGGCCGCTGATCTTGTTGAAGGTATCGTATTTCCGAAGATTGTAAACACTGCAAATGCGGTTGGCGATTATTTTCATATTGGTGAGGAGCCCATTCAACTAAAAAAATATCGTCAGATGATGGGAGAACCAGCGCGAGGTGCTCGCAGACCCTGAACCATCATCCGCGTATAATGATTTTTACCAGTCATCTTGTATCGTTGACTTGACCATATGGAAGAACGCCGCAAGTTCGCACTCTTAGTCGAAAGTCTCGGGTTTCATAGCCGCGTCGATCGGGCTGGAGATATCGAACATCTTGGGCTTCCGAAGAAAAACGTCGATAAAGCGATGGAGCAGTTGCCGACGCTCCCAAACTGTCGCGAATTGTTCGCGGTTGGCAGTGATCTAAGCGATCGTGGTTTGGCGTCACTTGAAAAACTACCAAATCTCGAAGAGCTAAGCTTGTTTGACACGATGGTCTGTGGCACCGGTTTCCGGCACCTCCGAATGCTACCTCGCTTGAAAACACTACGATTCGTGTACGGGCGGGACGGCATCGACTGTGGCACGAAATTTATCTATCAACTGCCCTCCTTAATGCAATTGGAAATTCGGCAAAGCCCGCTGACGAATGCTGGAACGACCGGAATTGGGAATTTGAAACAGCTTCGTTACCTAGATCTTGGAGATACGCAGATCGATGATGGTGGCACAACGGAATTCGCGAAACTGACGAATTTAACCTCACTTTACCTTGCGCGCGCGAACATTACTGATCGAACGGTTCACACCATCGCGTTATTGCCGGAGTTGCAAGCCCTCGACCTGCGCTGGACAAGTGCGACGCGCAAGTGTCTCACCGCTCTTACGAACCTGAAGTATTTGACACACCTCTATCTTGGGCCGCTGTTGGGAAACGATTCGTTGGTTTCAATCGGCGAACTGCTGTCGCTGAAGGTCCTTTTCTTACATGATTGCATACTCTCCGATAAAGACATTTTGGATTTATCCACATTTCAACGGCTCGAAGGACTTGCTTTGGAAGATTGTGCGCTTCCCGAAGGGGGAATGGAGCGACTGCGGACTGCTCTTCCCAAAGCATGCGAAGCCCCATAGTGAATTATGCCGAGCGGATTATTACCAATAGGCAGAGCAAAAGTCCTGTCCGTTGTCCGTCTCAAAAACTCCATCCGGGAGCAGAAAAGGTGTCAGGAACCTATTGTTGATTCGGTTCCTGACACCTTTTCTTCTCCCAAGGCGCGGCGGATGTCGCCGCTGACGCGACATGGTTCGTCGCTGCAGATGCAGTCGTTGCGAAAGGATGGAACTATGTCAGCAAGTACTTCAGCCGTAGTAAGAGTGTTGCCGAGGTTGCTGCGGAAGCTACCACTGAAACATCACAATTGACACAAGCAGAGCAACGTGCCGTTAGTAGGATTAACAACAACATCGGTGACCACCTTACCCCGAGTGATCTGCAAGGTGCACTTAGAGACATGGTCGGTAATCCGGTGCCGAAGGCTATGGGCGGGTACTGGAATCATTCAAAGGAAGTGATTGATGCAATGAGAGGTGTGCGGAAAGGAATTGGTGTGTTAGAAAACGTCAATCATCCTGTTGCCCAAGGAGCGGCTCAAGCTGGAAAAGCGATTCTCAATTTTGCTGAAGAGTACTTTAAAGGTGCCGGCATATGAGTGAAACTATGACGTTTCGTAACCTTGAAAATCAACTTGGGATTTCCACGTCGAATGCAGAGCCTAACTCGCCATTACAAAGTTGGTACGATTCGATCCGCGACAAACCAATTCACGCGTTTTCCGATGAAGATTTGTGTAAGGCGTGTCGGCAAGAGCTGTTTCTGGAATTTGTTGTCCCCATCACAATTGATAGGCTTTCTGCTAATCCTCTTGCCGGAGAAATGTACGACGGCGAATTATTAGCCGCACTTGCCTCAGTGACAAGCGAGTTTTGGTCAAAGCACAAATCGGTATCTTTAAAGGTGAGTGAATTCTGTAAGTCGATTCAGCTTCCGGCCGCTACAGATGAAGATATCGTGCGGGATTGGAAAAACTTGTCTGAACACGTGAGCAAGTAAATGCTTGTCTGTTGTCCGTCCCAAAAACTCCATCCGCGATGCCGTTGTGAAGTTGGGGAAGGAGCAGATCGGTTTGCGAACACAAGTAAGGAGAGACGCTCTCGACGGAGCGTCATCAAAGTTGAGGAAGAAAAGTTGTCGGGAACCAGTTACGCTCTGGGCCGGGTCAAGACCGACACGATCTACGACACGACCAGTCTCACGGGCCCTGTCCGTCCCAAAAACTCCATCCGAGGTGCCGTTGTGAAGTTAGGGAAGGGGCGGATCGGTTGGTGAAGCACAAGTAAGGAGAGGCGATCTCGATGAAGCGTCATCAAAGTTGTTGTGAACTGCGCAGTTTTCAGCCCAGGTTGAGCCGGGCGCGCGAAAGCGGCGCAGGAGCATCCCAGGAGCAGCGCTAGGCAGCCTGGCGGAAGTAACGATGGTGGAGCCCGCCAACCATTGGCTGGGCGACAACTGGACCGCGCTCGGGCGGTTCGATCTCCCTTGGCCAGGGCGCGTTGTCGTCGAGCGCCTGATGGGGCCGCGACGTGTGGTAGTACTCGAAATAGGCGGCGAGGATCCGCTTGAGATGGGCTTCGTTGAGCACGATCACGTGGTCGAGGCATTCGCGGCGGATCGTGCCGATCAGCCGTTCGACGTACGGGTTCTGCCAGGGGGAACGCGGCGTGATCGGCACTTGTTCAATCCCGAGTTGCTCCATTCGGTGGCGAAATACCTGTCCGTAGATGCCGTCGTCGTCGCGGACCAGGTATCTCGGCGTGGCCTCGAACGGAAAGGCTTCGACGATCTGCTGGGCCGTCCAGCAAGCCGATGGATGAGTCGTGACATTGAAGTGGACGACTCGTCTGCGATCCGGCGACAAGACGAGGAAGCAATAGAGCAGCCGAAACGTGGCCGTGGGCACGACGAAGAAGTCGACCGCCGCGATCTCCGGCAAGTGGTTTTTCCAGAATGCCTGCCAGGGTTTACGGCTCAGGCTTCACGATGTAACACGCCCATCGCGGGTTTGGATTTCACGTTCGCTACTCGCGAGGTACTCACACGGCTTGGTACGCCCGATACCGACTCGTTATGGCGATGCTCTATGGACGACATCCGAGAAGCGTGTGAAGACAGATATAGCCCTGTTTGGAACGAAATAAGCCGTGTACTGGAAGCGCTCGGATATGGCGTTACAAAGCGAGAAAAAGTGGCGGATTGGCTGTAGAGCATGGGTGAATCGTGGTTCCGGCTTGGCATCAAGCAGCGATGCTTACTTCGGCTTCCACTGCATAAAAACCCGGCGAAGTTCGATGGTCCACCCGCTGAGCCCTTCGATAAAAAGTTCCATTGGCGTCCTGTTGCCTCCAATTCTTTGCAAATCAAGCCCTTTGGCGCGAATGCCGAAAGGTTAGCTTGATGCCGGATCGCAAGTTGCCATGGTGGCTGACTGACTAGTCGTTCGATCGTTTCGCCGTCTGGAAAGCGATTGATACGGAAAGGCATTGGAGCGTCGAAGTTAACAGGCGTTCGTTTCCTGTTGTCTTGGTCGGAGGCATATCTCGAAGAATAGGCACTGAAGTGTCTGACAGGTCAACGTCCGTCGGGTAGAAAAAACGCCCGCCACAGCTACTTCGGCGCCACCGCTAATAGTCGCGCCAATGTAGTGGCCAGGTTGTCGAGCGTTTCGCGGTTCGGCAGCGTTATCGATAGTCGCTGGCGTCCCTGGTCGTCTGCCTCGACACACTCGGTAAGCCGCTTCTTCAAGCTGGCCACAGTGTCGGGCGCAGGCGGGTGCGCGGCTTCGTGTGTGGAGACGAGCTCGCCAAGGAAATTGAATACGGCGCCAAGCAATTCGCCACCCGCCGCTGCCACACGGTCGCGGTGTGCGTGGCGGTCGCTGTCGGCGACGAGCTCGATCTTTTCACTCATGTCAAGCGGGGCTTGCGGCTTGGCGCCGAGCAATATCTCCAATCGGCTGCGAAGTTCGTCTGCGCCGCTGACCAGCGAAACCTCATTGATATCCGAATCGATATCGAGAGCCGCGAGGGCCAAATCCTTTTTCGCCGACAAAGTTGTCAGCAAACTTTCTTCCAAAGTCTGTTCCGTGACCAGCAAAAAAGCATGGACCGGCTGCTTCTGACCCATCCGATGGGCGCGGGCAATCCGCTGCTCCAAGACGGCTGGGTTCCATGGCAGGTCGCAATTGATTACGGTGTTGGCGGCTTGCAGATTGAGGCCCGTCGAACCGGCGTTGGTCGTGATGAACAGCCGGCAGTCGGGCTTCGTTTGGAATTCGTTCACCAATTGTTGCCGCTGCTTTTGAGGCACCGAGCCATCGAGGCGCACGTATTTTAATTTCAGTCGGCTGAGAATCTCCTCGACGAGCTCGAGCATCGTTGTCCACTCGGAGAAGAGGATTGCCTTTCGGCCGTTCTCGCTGAAGCTTTGGTCGAGAATCTCTTCGAGCCGTTGGAGCTTACTGGAATACGACGGTTCTTGCTTGTTGCAGAGATACGTGCTGTTGGCGGCCATGCGGCACATGAGCAAGGCTTGCCGCAGCCGAAGCAGATCCATCTCGCTGATAAACGACTTGCGGACGATCGAAGCCACGACCTTCATCTGCGCGGCGTGAATGGTGAGCTGCTCGTCGGTCGGCTCAATCCGGACGATTTCCGTCGTTCGGCCGGGCAATTGCGTTAGGACTTGCTCTCGCGTGCGTCGCAATAAGACAGGGGCCAAATGGTACCGCAGCTGGTCCAGGTTTTTATAGCCGAGCACTTTGCCCTTTTCGTCGGCCACGCGGTGCCGATTGAAAAAGCGAAACGCGGGCCCGAGCCGGCGATCATCGACGAACTCGACGACGCTGAAGAGCTCGTCGATGCGGTTTTCCAGCGGCGTGCCGGAGAGGACTAAAGCGAAGGGGGATTTAAGCCGCTTGACCACGTTCGTCGTCTTCGCCTCCCAGTTCTTGATGCGTTGGCCTTCATCGAGAATGATAAAGTCCCATTTGACGCGCTCGACGGCCAAGAGGTCGCGGAGCACCTGCTCGTAATTGCAGATGGTGAAGAACGCATCGTTCTCGTATTGGGCGGGCCGGTCGGCCATCGCGCCCAGCACCAATTGGCACGAACGATCGGAAAAGCGCTCGATTTCGTTCCGCCATTGGGACTTGAGCGAGGTGGGACAGATCACCAGCACTCTGCGGATGTTAGCTTGCCGGGCCAATAACTCGGCAACGCCAACGCCTTGCACGGTTTTGCCGAGGCCCATGTCGTCGGCAAGCACCGCGCGGCCGGTGCCGGCGGCAAAGGCGATGCCATCCAATTGGTAAGGCAGCAGCTCGATCTTGAGCAACTGCTTTCGCAATGGATGCCGCGCCGGGTCTCGGCGGATTTCCTTCACCAGCGATTGCATCCGATTTTGGAACAATCGTTGCTGGATGAACTCTTCAGCGTCAGGATAGACCGTTACCTTCTGACCTAACCGCTCCAGCTTCGAGAGCCGATCCACAAGATCGTGGACATCGAGAATATCGCAATTGGACACGGGTCGAACGATTGCGGCCACCTCGTCGTCTAGTTTCTTGGGCAGGCCGAAGCGCAGCGCGAGTGGATCGCCGGATGTTAGATGGACGCTGAGATTCTTACGGCGATACGGACGCCGTAGCGAGGCCGGTGAAAACTTCGCTGTCACCCGCCGCAACGCGTACATGACATGCTTGCAGGTGCCCAGTGCATTGGTGCGGAAATCGGGGCATGAACAATAAGAGATGCCGCGCTCGCGGCCGCGCAGTGCGACCCGATAGGTTTTGCCCGATGCGGAGCTGGTGATGGTGTAATCGGTCCATGGTTTTTGAGGGTCGCGGGATTGGAGCTTAAATTTTTCCTTGCGAGACCGCTCGTCGCGCTCGGCCAGGGCCTGCCGAATCAGTTCCTCTTCGCCGAGGCTTTCGACCGGAATTCGCTCTGGCGGCGGAGCGGCCAGTCCCAAGGCGGTCTTTTCTTCCAGCAATAGGGAGAAGGCGGCGCCCGCGTGTTCGCACGGCCACTGGCAAGCCGTGCAACCCCAATGAAGCCGGTCCTTCGCGCCCGCCATCAGCGTGATGGTGACGACCGCATCCGTGAATTTCACGCGAAACAAGTCGCCTTCCAGATAGACTTGCTCCGCCAGGTCGATCTCAAACTTGCCGCCGCGCTGGATGAGTCGCCGCCCCTCGTCACCCAGCAGCTTGCACGCTTGCGTGAAGTTGAGCCGCGAAAGCCGGTCCTTGAGCGTCAGCCGATGGCTGGGTTTGGTCGTCATTGCATCCTGCTCCTGTCGGCCCCGACTGCAATTTTGTTCAAAGTAAATATGATGCGATAGGCCACATCATCGCGCCAAGAGCGCGTTTTTTGGCTTGAGAAGTCAGCCAGCCCCGGGATCGAGTTCACCGCATTCGGGAAAACCTGCCACTGGCGGACGGACAAGCGTTGCAGCAGCTTACGGCAGTGTCATACCGCTAGCTATTGCGGGAACGGGTGACGCGGCGAGCGCCTGCTTGTCGCGCGTTGCCGAGAGGGCGTAGAGCCGGCGTGAATGGCAAATTCTTACTGATCGGCAACAATTCCGCGGGCGACACAGTCGGGCCGTCCCTCCTCACGAGACAAAAAGGGTTGCCGAAAAATGGGAGAAAAAGCCGGCAACCGCGTGTATTATGGAAGGTTGCCATCCGCCGGCTTACGGAGGGTTTGTACGTTGTCTTCGGTGGCTAGTTCAAGGTTGGCAGAACGGGTGCATCCACTACTTGTATCAAATTGAGAGTTGGCCGTGAAGCTCGATCGCCTGATTACATTCTTCGCGAGCAACCCGTCGGCCAAGTTGCTGCGCGCGCAGCACGCGCCGTACGTCATCCACTTCTTGCATCAGCATTTTAAGAAGGAAAGCAACCTGTCGACGTTGCACTCGGTTCTCCAGCAGCGACTTGCGGCGTACTTGGAAACACTCCACGAAACCGAGCCCCAAGTTTTGCGCGAGCCGGCGGAGACCTACCTTAACTCCTGGTCGACCGGCGAGAACCGGTGGTTGCGGCGCTACTTCGACGCTCAGCACTCCGAGTCGGTCTACCAGCTCACGCCCCATACGGAGGACGTGCTGACGTTTCTGACGGAGGTGCTGGAGCGCAATTTGGGATTCGTCGGAACGGAATCTCGCTTGAGCAGAATCATCGCGACACTTTCCGACATCGTGGTCCGCGGTTCGGCCGATCCGAATCTCCGGCTAAAGTACTTGCGCGACGAGCGGCGGCGAATCGAGGAAGAGATTCGCTCGATTGAAGCAGGCTACGCGGTGGAGACGCATAGCCCCACCGCGATCCGCGAGCGGTTTGCCGATGCCGTCTCCGATCTGGTGTCGCTGCAAGGAGATTTTCGCGCCGTCGAGGAGTCATTCAAGACGATCACGCGCGACGTTCAAAAACGCCAGGCTCAATCGTTGGACTCGCGGGGGAAGATCCTGGGTTTCGCGCTCGACGCCGAGGATCAGCTGAAGGACCAGGACCAAGGCGCCAGCTTTCAGGCGTTCGTTCGGCTGATCCTGTCGCAATCGCAGCAAGACGCGTTGGAGCGGACCATCGGACAACTCGACGAGATCGCCGACCTGGCGGAGCAACTGGATGGCAAGCTGCGCATCAAGGGCATGATCGGAAGCCTATCGGCCGAAGCGGAAAAAGTCTTGCGAGTCACGCGGCGACTCAACGCCACGTTGCGGCGGTTGCTCGACACCCGCGCCAGCTCGACGCGATTGAGGTTGGCGGAAGTGCTGAGCGAGATTCGGGCCCTGGCGGCGCGTCACGCGGATCATCCGCCGGATGTCGGCATCGATGTGCTTTCCGATTTGGAGCTGCTCAACGTGCATCAGCGCACATTTTGGGACGCGCCCGTCCGCTTTAGCGAACTGGAGCTATCGAACGCCGAGCAATCCGACGATGACCGCTTGCTGGCGTTCAAGCACCTGGCGGAAATGCGGCGGTTGGACTGGGACGCGATGCGGTCGAACATCGCCGATATGGTAGCGTCGGCCGGGCAAACAACATTGCCGGAACTGTTGCGGAAACATCCGCCAGCTGCCGGCGCTGTCGAGATATTAGGCTACATCCAACTCGCACACGACGACGGACACGAGGTGAACGAAAACGAATTCGAAGCGGTTCTCATTGAAGATTCCACGGATGGCGAAATGCCGAAGCGCTACCAGACGCCTCGCGTCGTCTTCCTGTCGGAGCGGCTCCGTGCGCGGCGTGGCCAACTAATCAGCAGAGGCGCGGGCAATGGATGAGCTGCCGGAGTTTCGAGAACGGGGGATCGCGGCGGTGAAGCTGCTTCAGGGCGTCGTCTACAACGACGACGAAGATGTATGGTCTATCCTGCTCAATAACGAATCCGATCTTACGGATTATTTCTGTCAGATCGGCCTGGCGCTGGTGATCGATCGCGGAGAGGGAATTGCCTATCTCAAACAATTCGACGACGACGAGCGGACGGACGGCTACGAGCGGCTGCCACGGCTGTTTCGCAAGACGCCGCTCGGTTACGAGGCAACGCTGCTGTGCGTGCTGCTCCGCGATGAATACCGGCGTTTCGAAGAAGAAGATTTGGACAACGAGCGCTGCGTCGTGGAGACCGAAGCTGTGTTTGAGCTATGGAAGACGTTCTTTCCGGGCAAATCCGACGAAGTGGCGCTGCGCAAGCGGCTCATCGCGGCCTTCAACCAATTGGACAAGCTGAAGTTCGTGCGGGCCATGCCCTCGGACCCCGATTTATGGGAAGTGCGAAAACTGCTCAAGGCGAGAATCACGCTCGAAGAGCTCGAAAGCCTGCGCGAGAGGCTGGCGGCAGCCGAGCGGCAATAGGTTGACATTTCTATGGAACATCTCTTCGACATGCGGCCAGAACGACCGGGCTACCGCCTGCAGCGGCTCGAGGTGTTCAATTGGGGCACGTTCGACAGCACCGACGGACGTATCCATCGTTTCGAACCACAGGGGCGAACATCGCTGTTGGTCGGCCACAATGGCACCGGAAAATCCACGCTGGTCGACGCGATTCTCACGCTGCTGGTCGACAGCCGCACGCGGAACTACAACGTTG
>CAZGMU010000016.1:6108-25124 GCA_964526975.1 uncultured Planctomycetaceae bacterium | reverse complement strand
CCGGCAACGGAGAATTAGGCACATGTTCGCCGCCTCGTCACGTCTGCGTTTCGCGGTCGCTCTCATCGCTTCTGCTTTCGTTCTGACCGGTGCTACGGTGGGCCGGGCTCAATCGATCGATTTCAGCCTCAACGTCTTTTACTCCAACCCAACCAATCCAGCCTCCGGCGGCACCTGGGAGCTCATCGCCAAAAGCTCGCCCAGCCCCGCCACCTTCGGTATTGCCGGCATTACGGCCAATCTTACCAACATCAACAGTGACGCTGCCCTCGAAGCTCCCCGGGCAACTGTCAATGGCAGCAACGCCGCCGGCTTCCGTCTCCTAAGCGATACGCCTCATTCTGCCTCGTCGCCGAATCCGGCTTATCGAGAGATCGTCGTCGCCCAAGTTCCGCTCATTCCGCTTCCTCCAGCAAGCGAACAAAACCTGTTCTATGGCGTTGGCACGCTTACTAACGGCGCCCCCGGTTTGATCGGCCCCGCCTTCACATCGCTTACCAATCCGCAAGACATTCCCTGGGCCGCCACGCCAGACGCCTTCGGTGATGCCGCCTGGAATACTGCTGCTCGCTTTCTCAGCGGCACTTTCGCCGCGGGTGCGACTCCCGCTTTCCTCACGGGCACCACCGGCAATGTTTTCACGTCTGCTCCAGCCACCAACAATGCGATCGGCAACACCGCCCTCGCCTCGGCCATCACCGCGATCGTTCGCACCAACGCCGTCCAGGTTTCGGCCGATTACAATCAGAACGGCGTCGTCGACGCCGCCGATTATGTCCTCTGGCGCAAAACAGAAGGCCAGTCCGCTGTCCCTCCCGGCTCCGGCGCCGATGGCAACAATGACGGCACGATCAACCTCGCCGACTACACTCTCTGGCGCGCCAACTTCGGTGCCGGCGGTGGCCCTGGCTCGGGCAGCGATCTAGCAGGCAGCACCATTCCCGAGCCCGCCACCGGATTCCTATTGACAATGGGCGCCGTGTTGATCTCGGCCCGCCGCAAAGCCCGTTTTCAACCCTAACTGAACACCCGACCACCCCAGCCGCTCGCGGCTTAGCGCATTAAAAAACTCTCACCCCAGATACCCGCTCCCCACCATCCAACAAGATTCCCAACAAAAGAGATTTTTCTGCGCAATCCAGATCGGTTCCACGAATCCACGACTTTGCCAAAAACGTTATTTATGCCTTGTTTTCCAGTCGTTTTGGTCAACTATAAAATTCCAAAGAAAAAAAGGTTAATAGAGTTAGAAACTGCTTGACATCTCGGAAAACCCCGAACATAATGCTCGATGGTGGTCGAGATTTTCTCCCGCCCACTACGGTACGCGGCGTCGAGTCTTTCGACTCGATTCCCGGGTAACGCTGGCTGCAAGAGGTTTTTCGAAACTCTCGCGGGGCTTGCGGGGCAGGACGACAGAGTGAAGTAGGTTAGGCTTGAGCCTGATAAACGTAGGTTGGACTTCAGTCCGACACCAAACTCAGCTTTGAGCTTGACAAACACAGAGGGCCATTCGATCGCCCGCGAATCGCTTGAGTAAACGTTCCCTTTTGTTTTTTGTTTTGTGAGTCGTACGTAAGCACGGAGTTTCGAATCGCTAGGAGAGTAATTCAGTTCGTCGAGTTTTAAGTGTTCAGTCCTCTCTGACACCCGACACCCGACACCTGACACCTTCCATCGAAGCTCAGCAACTTTTGATCTCGTTCTTTATCTAAGAGGGTGGAGAAACACTAATGTCCTGGAAGAGCTTTTTAACTACTGGTTTGTTGTGTCTGTTGGCCTCGCCCGTTTTCGCCGCGCCAACGTTGACCATTACCAAAGGTGGTACGTTTGCGAACAACTATCTTAATGCGGATGGCGACTGGGTTTTTAATGTCCAGATTTCCAATTCCGACCCAATTCCGACAGGCACCTCGCCGCTCGCCGCAGAGCTCGGTTTCCGGGAAACCAGTTCGACGCTAGTTGATGCTAATCGCCTAAATAAGACGGCCAATTTTGATACCTCGAACCCGGGTAACACGATCTTCGGCTGGGAAACCCCTGGCACAGATACCAATAGTCGACCGGAGGGTCTGCAGATCAACTGTGCTGTGTGTGCATCCCTCAGTAATCCTGCTGACAGTAAGATCGGCGTAAATGTTCCGGCGACATTACCGAACTCAATCTTCGCTGCTCTTGGTTCGGTCGACTTCAACGCAGTTGGACCACACGATTTTATTCAAATTGTTATCAAAGGTCCTTCGTCGGCTTCTGGTCGCAGTCTCACAAGCACGTTGGTTACCTCTGGTGCATATGATGGCAAGGGTCGCATTGCGGAAGCCGTCACGGGCACGCCGCCATCGGTTAATTATGACACCTATTCGGGTACCCAAACGAAAACGGCTAAGCTTGGTGACGTGAATCTCGATGGTAATGTCGACGCTCTTGATCTGACATTGCTCGGTGGTAAGTGGCAGCAGGCAGGTAAATGGTATGATGGTAACTTCAACTCGGACGCTCTCGTCGACGCTCTTGACCTGACTGCCCTCGGTGGCAATTGGCAAAACAATGGTCCGCCACCAGGAGCTGGAAGTGGGTTGGAAAGCGGCGGCACTGTTCCCGAGCCCTCGACTGTAGCCCTAATCGGTCTCGCACTTCTCGGCAGCTTGGGTATTGTCGGGCGGAAGCGGTAATATTTAAAAGAGATCGAGAATCGACTGGTGCCATGGTGTCAGTCGATTTTCGACAGGAATACAAGAAGTGGCTCATATTCTTCAGGAGCAACGTGCTAATGCATGAATGAGGAATCGCACTCACCTACACGCCCGCTGTGAGGTGTGGTTTAATGGGGCGGGCGTTAGTTTAAGCTACTTATAACTGTAAGAATTTAAGACTCACTTCAATGACAAGGACAATTTTCATGCTTCGTAACACGACATTGGCTCTATTAGCCGTCTTCGGCGTCGCGGCTTCGTCGCAAGCCGCGCTTATTGCTTCTTATGTAAAGACTGGCGAGCCAGCCCCGGGGCTCGTTGCCTACGATGTGATTGTTAGCGTTGGCGCTGGTTCAAATGCGGTCGGTTCAGTGGTTGATCTAGCCGTTACCAACGTTCATCAGGTTTGGCAAAATGCTGCTGGTGTCCGCCCAACCCCAAAAGAGGGCGATGCATCGAACGGCGTGTTCTCTCTCCCAGCATGGGCATCCACCGATACCTATCTGAAGACGTTATCGAATACCACGACTAGCCCTGGCTACGGCTTGGCCGAAACAAATGATGGGTCGAATCCGGCTGGAATTGCGTTGGAGCCAGCATCTCCTTTCAACGCTTTCCCAGGCAGCGCTGGTATCGGTACCTTTAGCTCGACTGGCGCGCAGCCAACTATTACGTTCTTGGCTCCGCAGCCTACCTCGGTCAACTTGATGCAGGTCGTGCAGAAAGCTGGCGATGTTTCTGTTCTAACAATGCGTTTGGTCGACAATTTTGCTACTGGCTTCCAAGATGTAACGCTTAGCATCTCCTCGGATGTTGTTATTCCGGAACCAGCTAGCATGAGCCTCATCGGCCTTGGCATGGTTGGTTGCATTGGTTTCTTCCGTCGTCGGTCGGCCTAATTGTTTAGGTAATTTGAAACGCAAAAGGCTCTGGGATTTCCCAGGGCCTTTTTTTGTGTTTGCCAGGCATGTTTGCCAATTTGAGGGTGCAAGTCCCTTATCCAACTGGATGGAGGTGAAGGATTAGCGAAGCGCAAGGGCGTCGTTGTGAGGCGTTGTCTGAAGGAAGCGTGGAGCGAAGTCGCGGGCCGACGAACAGGAATCGGATCGTAGGCAGTGCTGGTGGGACGAGCCGGCATCAGACGGTGAAGTCCTCCATCCATCAAAGGTCAGTGCAGTGAATCCGGCGAGGCCGGAATCTTTCAAGCGCTTTCGGCGTCTGGACAATGGGCAACCAGTAATTCAACGATTGCGGGCTGGCCAACTGCTCGAACGGTACTTGCAGTTACAACATTCAAGGAAAACCGCCGGGTGCGCAAGGGTACGCTGCTCGTCCTCGGCCGCGTCTTCCAATTGGCCACCACACCCCACACCCCACTCCCCGCTCCTCGCCCCTCACCCCCCGCTGCTGTCAGACAGCATGGCTTTCCCGCGTATTCAGGGTATACTTCTGGCATGACGACGATCAACGCACATTTCACCGGGCGAGTGTTCGTGCCGGATGAGCCGGTGGATATTGCCGAAGACGCGGCGGTCGAGTTGAGCGTCCGCCAACGCGATCACGCCGCTGCCGACGCCGCTGGGCTAATCTCCCGCTTGCCGCTTCTCTATTTGCCTCCCGAAGACGCCGAGGCGATCAATCGTGATCCGGAATTCTCCGTCGAGGAATCTTGAGCTATGTCGCTCGACGACATTCCGGTCGGAACGACGACGTTTGTCGATAGCACGGTCCTGTGGCCTGCTATTGAAAAACTGATCCAGATGTTATGAAGGTCTTTGATGCCCCGTTGGGCAAGGAGACTTTGGTGAGTGGGAAGCGACGGAAGCGTCACAATCCTGAGCAGATTGTTCGGAAGCTGCGGGATGCAGATACGATGTTGAATGCTGGGATGGACCTGGCGAGCGTGTTGCAGGCGTTGGAGATCAGCGAGAGCAGCTATCGCAGTCAGCTATCGGCCAGAAAAAAATAGGTTCAATCGCTGCGTAGTCTCCCCATTCCCCATTCCCAACTGTTAAACCTTGCCGCCTGTAACGCGTCTACCGGTTTTTCCCGCCAAGTTCTCCTTTCCGGCCAGTCACGAAAAACCGGATTTACCGGCCGTACATGCTCGATACCCAGGGACGTGTCGTTGTATGCATGTGGTGCCGGTTGTAACGCCCCCGCAACGACTCTGGTCATCGCGGGCAGTCCCTTCGTGAGTTCCAAGCACACGAAAAACTCGGTGGTGCGAACCGGCTTGCGCTTCGTGTTCGTCCTGGCGTCGTTGCTGGTCCTCGGCCGCGTCTTCCAGTTGGCCACCACGACGCAGCCCCCGCTCCCCACTCCTCGCTCCTCGCTCCTCGCTCCCCGCTCCCCGCTCCCCGCTACCGTTGCCCGATCGGCACAACCAGCCAATCCCGCAAATAGTGCCACCGCCGCCCAGGCCGAGCTAGCGTCTCTCTACCAATCTTGCCCAATGGCGGCGATCGTTGACCTGCAGACGGTCACCGACGACCCGGCCCGCGTCGACGAGCTGCTGCCTCCCTATCAGCCGACGGCCCATCGCGTGCCGACCCCGCCCATTGAGCCCGCGATTCCCCGGATTCGTTACCCGGTCTCCGTCGGTCCGGAAACGCCCCGGCCCGCCGCGAACGCCGACCCCCTCCGCGTTGCCGAAGCGCCACACACAGCGCCGGGCGACAAAGTCACGAGCAGCCAACCGTCGCCCGGCGCTTCGCAACCCGCCGCCGTCAAAACCGACGACTGGTTGATCGATCCCAAAGAGTGGTACACCTCTGGCGACAAGAAAGCGGAGCCCCAACCGGCTACCGTCGAGACCCAGCCCGAGACCACCCAGCCCGAGTCGCCGACTGCCGCTTCCGAACCGACCACCGAATCGAAAACACCATCGCTCGACCCCGCACCGGTAGCAGCACCAATCACCGATGTGGCCGCGCCGGCATTGCCACCTACTCCTGCTCCGATGCAATCGCCGCCGGCGCTGCCCGCCGATCCTGTGTCAGCCGAGCCGAGCCGACCAATCTTCAGCGGGCCGCCCCCCGTCGGCGACCTTCCTGCGCCGTCGGCCGGTGTTCATCGGGGGCGGGGACGCCCCGGCTCGCTGGAGCCTGCGTTGTCGTCGACAGCTTCTGCTTCGAAGCCCGGCGTTGATCCACACCTGGAGCTATTTACCAAGAACAACTACCCATCGGCCCGCGAGTGTGCCCAGTGCCACGAAGAGATTTACAAAGACTGGGCGATCTCGGCCCACGCCTACGCGGCCGTGTCGCCCATGTTCCAAAAATTCGAGCAGAAGCTGAACGACCTGTCGAACGGTACGGTCGGCTACTTCTGCATGCGTTGCCATGCCCCGGTTGGCACCGCCCTATGTGCTTCGCGGGCCGAGCCGTTGTGGAACCTGCCCGAAGTGGTCCGCGAGGGCATCACCTGCATCGCCTGCCATCGTGTGCAATATGCCTATGGTAAAGCGAACGGCGAACGGCGCGTCGAGACGGGCGACATTTTCGCTCCCGTCCTCGGCGGCATCGGCGGCGACGGCGTGGCCGAGGCGATCCAACGCAAAGAAGAATTCAAAGTCAAAACCTCGCCAGACGACAAAGGCCCCGGTCAGAATATCCACGTCACGGGCGTCTACTTCCAGACGCTCACGCGCAGTGAGTTCTGCACGCCGTGCCACCAGGTCGCCGTGCATCCGGGCATCAAGCTGGAGGTCGTGTGGGAACAATATCGCGCTTCGCCCGCGTGCAAGAAGGGCATCCAGTGTCAGGACTGTCATATGGGCAAAGTGCCCGGCCTGCCGCTCGGTTACGACTGCGGCCCCATCGCCAAGGTCGGCGGCAAAACCGTCAACAACAACCGCAAGAAGTCGAACCACGTTTTCTACGGCCCAAACTACCCGATCGCCCACCCCGGCATATTTCCGTTCAACCTGAAGGCCAACCGCTGGACGATGGAGCAGTGGCTCATGTTCGACTGGCGCGCCGGCTGGGGAACGAAGGAGTTCGAGAAGGCGGTCGATGATGGGCTGGTCCAGGCGATCTTTCCGCCCGCGTGGGCCGAGGCCGACGACCGGTTCGATGCCCGTGAGATCATCGACGACAACATCAAGCAGATGGAGCGCAAGCGCGACATCCGCGTGCAGGTAATGGAAAACGGCTCGCATGTCGACGGTCCGTTCTTCGATTCCGCGCTCGGCCGCGGCCACGACCTGAAGTTCCACTACGTCGTGACCAACAAGAACGACGGCCACAACCTGCTCACCGCCTCGCTCGGCGCGCAGCCGCAACTCTGGGCGAACGTCGTGCTGATTGGCCCCGATGGCCGGCGACTCTGGGAGACCGGCTACACCGACTCGAACAACGACGTTGCCAACATTCACTCGGTCGACGTCCGCAACCACCGCATTCCGTACGACAAGCAGTTGTTCAACTTGCAGACGATGTTCCTCGTTCAAGGCGCCACGGGCACCGACCGCGAGTTTTACGTGCCCGTGAATTTCGACTTCGACCAATTGCCGTTTATTCGTCCCGGCGCGCAGCCAATCACGACGCTCAACCACCCGCCCGGCATCCGTATGGAAAGCCGCTCGCTCGCGCCGCTCGGCTCGCGCAAGGCCCATTACCACGTGCCGGGCCACTTGATTCAGCAACCAGGCAAGTACCGTTTGGCATTCCGCCTCCGTAGCCGCTCGGAGCCCACTTATTTCATGAGGTTCTGCGAGGCGACGCCGGAGATGGAACGCATGGAAAACGAGTGGATGATCGACATACACCCGATGTCCGTGGAGTTCGAAGTCCGTTAACCCTAGCTCAATTCCTACTCGTAGCTGGATTCGCCAGAATTCAGACTCACGCGGCTGAATTCTGGCGAATCCAGCTACCAGTCATGCAATGTTCCCACCAACACCCGCCGCAGCATTTAGCCGCCGTCCTCTGGACGACGGTTTTCGCTGCTGCGCTGGGGTTAGTTGGAAGCATCGCACAAACTGCCGCCGCTCAAGAGGCCGAGTTGCCGTTGCCATATCCATCCGCCGCCTGGACGGCTCCCGAGGTCTCGGTCAAACCGCTCTTCGATGCCCCGCCAAGCCTCAATGCTCCGCCGAGCCTCGGTGAATCGAACGGTTGCGAGAGTCACCCGACATGTTTCGATCCACGTGCGCAGCAATCGATTTACAGCAGCGATGATTTTTCGCTGCAGCCCCTCTGCGATCAGCCATACAACGCCTGCGACGAGTGGAATGTCTACGGCGGCAGGCATCTCAACCAGACACAGCGTCCGTGGATCGAGCTTGGCTTCCCGCTCTACGATACCGGCCCGGTGCCGCCGCCATCGCTCGAATTTGGCCCGACGAACCCGTCGGTGAAGAAGTTTTATTTGTACGGCGATTACCGCGCTGCCGCGGCGTACAACGCGCAGTTGGGTCAGGACAAAGGCGTGATCGCTCATCGGCTCAACCTGGAGTGGGACTACTGGCTCACGTCGACCGAGCGGTTCCACATGTTCACCGGCCCGCTGCAACGCAACAACGATTTCCAACGCGTCGAATTCAATGACGGTAGCGCCGAGTTCTTCGACGAGTTCGACTTCTTCAATGCCAACACCGACACCGCGTTTTTCGAAGGCGATCTCGGCTACATGATCGGCGGCTGGACTGGCCGCTATGCGCCGTTCGATATGCCGGTCACGGTGGGTCTCATTCCGCTCGTGTTTCAAAACGGCGTGTGGCTGAACGACGCGCTGACGGGCGCTGCGTTCACGATTCCCGCTCGCAATAGTGCCTGGCTCGATTGGTCGAATTTCGACGTCACGTTCTTCACCGGCTTCGACCAGGTGACGAGCCCGGCGTTCGACAATGAAACCGCCGGTGTACACGTGGCCGGCGTCACGTCGATGATCGATGCTTACGGCGGCTATGTCGAAGTCGGTGTTGCCCACCTCGACGATACGACCCAGACCGGCCGCAGTTACAACAACATCGGCGTCTCTTTCACGCGTCGCTACATGAACCTGGTTTCCAACTCGATGCGAGCGATCGTCAACACCGGTCAGGACGGTCCGGTAGACAATCGCACCGCGCAAGGCGTGCTCTTGATCGCAGAGAACTCGTTTCTGACCCCCTGGCCGTACAATGTAATTCCGTATGTCAACACCTGGGTCGGCATCGACGCGCCGCAATCGGTGGCTCGTGCCGCCGCGGCCGGCGGCGTGCTGTTCAACGAAGGTATTCTGTTTGAAACAGACAACCTGACGGGTTATCCCACCCTCGACGCCACGGCCAACAATACGCATGGCGCCGCCATCGGTCTCAACCTGTTGTCGCCTGATTTTCAGCACCAGCTCATTCTGGAAACCGCCGTCGTCCAGACGTTCGGCGACTCGGCCACGCGCAATGCGCCCGGCGACCAGTACGGCATTGGCGCTCGCTACCAGATCAACATCTCGAACGCCTCGCTGCTGCGATTCGACGCGATGCACGGTTGGCTCGACGGCGCGGATGACGTAACCGGCGCGCGGGCGGAGTATCGTTGGAAGTTCTAGGAAGAACCAGACGCTAGCGCGTGCCGGCTGAGGGAATTAGCCGGAGAGCGCTAGCCCCCGGTTGTGAACCCGGTACTTGCGGAGTGGGCCGGTTATCCACGTGATAGTTATGATGAGCATTGCTGCTTGGCCAGTGGCGCGAAATCGCTGACGAACTGCGCGGGATTGAGATCCGTGTAGGCTGTCGTGGCCGCGGCCTTGCTGTCGATCGCATGGCAATGTGTGCAGTCGGCCAGTTGTGGAATCAGTAAATGCGGTCCGTGTGAAAACTTCGTAAATCCACGCGGTTCACTCGTGCGATCGTTCGCCCGCCAGTTCACCACAAGCGAATCGGCAGCCGTTCGCTCGACGCTGTGGCACGAAGCACACAGGCCCGGCGCGGTCGGCTTCGATAGGTCTTTGAACATTGCTGCCGCGACTGGATGCTCGTTGAGCGCCGGTGCGTCGGCCAGCACGTCGAGCCATGTCGCCAACACCGGGTCGGCATGAGCGGTTGGCCGATAGCGAATCGAGAACGACCCCTCGTCATATTGCCAATCGCCGGCCGACGCGAATATGGCGACGCGAGGTTGGTTCGCCTTTGACTGAATACTAGGGGAATTTGTCGCGGGCGCGACATTCGGCGTGGTCAGCGCTGCTTTGCTTTCGGAAAACCACGAGCCAGCCGCCGAGCGCACCGTATCGGCCGATAGGCCGCCGATTAGTAGTCGTACTTGCATATCATTCAGCTCGCGGCCCAATGCGATTTGCAGTCTTGTACGAATCGTCACATTGGGCGAAGCGGCTAGGTCGTTGCAGAGCTTGACCGTGGCCGTGGCCAGCGCGGCGCAGGCTTCTAACTGTTGGCGGTTCTTCGGATCGATATCTTGAAAATCAAAATCAGGCCTCAGCTTTGCTAGCGCCTGGGCGGCAGCCGGATCGCCTGCCAGCAGCAGCTTCATCACCGGCGGAAATCGCCCGTCGAAGTCGCCCGTTGCCCCCTTCGGCCAGGTGCCGATCTCGAGTCCCGCCGATCGCAATGCGGCCACATCCATTGTCGGCAGCGCGAGCATCGGCACGCCGCGGGCAACGCTCGTCGAAATCTTCTCGTCGTGGCAGGCAGCACATGTCGCCTCGTAGCTGGCCGTGAGTTGCACTTTGCCGGTGTTGTCGGCCGTGTGGCAGGTGGCGCAGTTGAACGATTGCTTCTTCTCGGCGAAGTGTTTATCACGATGCGACGCATGGTTGAACGCGATCCGCGTTCGCCGCTCGTAGGGCCAGACGCCGAAGTCGGGGTGATCGGTGGCAAAGCTCTCAAACCGCTGTTGGTGGCACGATTGGCAGGCTTGGTTATCCATTACCGTTAGATCGAATCGCGCCCCATGATGTTCTCGATGACAAGTCGAGCATGCAACAACACTCCCCTCCCTTGTAGGGAGGGGCAGGGGGAGGGTTCGAACGCGCGCTGCCTTGTGGCTCCCATCCTTATCTCCAGCATTCTCCACCAACTGCACATCTCTCGTTCGCAAGCGCTGCAATATCTCCGCCGGCACGTTGTGCGCCATGAGTGCGAACTCATTCGCAATCGTTTGCGAATGACATTTCATGCAAAGCTGCGATTGGGTAGGCTGGTCGTCGCGATGAACGACGAGCGACGTCATCCAGCCAGCCAGATTCTGGTTGGCCGCCGAGTGGCATGCGGTGCAGTTGGCCGGCGTGCTTGCGCGCTCCATGAGTTGTGCGTGTTGTTGGGCGAGAGGCCCCGGCGCAATCGCGCGGTCGCGCCAGTCGGCGCTCAGGCAGACGACTACCAGGCCGACGGTAAGCAGAGCGCAAGCGCGAACAAACCGCCCGCGGATGGTCCGTAAGCTGCGCATCGGATGGCACTTTAATATCCGCCCACATTTGCCGTCCGGTGTGGGGCCATGATCGCATGGCCCGCCGCGCAGGTCGGACCGATTGCATTCCCAACGGTCGCCGCGGCGCAGCGGTGCGCATTCGGCCATGGCCGGACATCGTCCTTGCGCCGATGGCCCGGCGGGACACGAGTGGCCCGCCTCGGTGAGCCCACACACCCAAGGTTGATTAGGCCGCTCGTATTGCTTCGCCGACTGATCCTGCGGTGGCTGTCTCATGCGCCACCTCCGCGAAAGGCAATCGCCAACAGGCCGTGCAGCAGGCCGAGGGCAACAAGGGCATAGGTCAAGCCGATATGGATGAGCAACCAGCTTTTGAGCAGCCGTTGCCGCGCCTCGTGGAAATCCAAGTCATCTTTACGCCGCAACAGCGCGAACAGTTTTTCGCACGTCGCCTGTTCATGATCGGATAAATACCGCCGGACGGCCGTGAGTTCTTGCATCAGCGAGCGCCGTCGAGCTGATGTGGGACGCAGAAAGTATCTCATTCCGCGCGGGCGATGAAAGAAATCGAACAGTCTCGCAATGTAGAAGTCGGCCAGCGTCGTCGTTCCACCCGTAGCGACCGCTTCCAGGACGGCGGCACCGGCCGTCGTGCGAAGCTGAGTTCGCAGAAAAGGAATTCGCTCGTAAATTACCTCACTGCCAACGCGAGCCAGTTGGCGAGGAATCGATCGCGTCAGGTACAAGCCCACGATCCCGCTGACGATCGTTGCCAGATAACAGGCTGCCAGCGCCGAGTTCAAAATGCCGGCCGGCCAGGGAATGCCCGCGTGCAGTGCGAACACTCCCATGCTCCCGATCGCGACGTAGATATGCCACTGCAGCCAACTCGCCGAGCTGCCGAGCGGTAGAAAGGGTACCTTCTTCCGTAGGTTGTAAACTGCCAGAAACAACACCGCTGCGAGGAGCAAATAGCCAGTCGTAAACGCCGACGATCCCAAACTCCGTTCTTGCGCGCGCGTCCACAACCAGATCGCCCCGACGGCCATCGCCGTAAGACCGAGGTTCCGCACTCGTCGTCGAAAGAACGTAGTCATCCCAAAAATCCGCAGCCCACAGCTCGAAATTGTTGTCGCCTTACGTCGTTAACCTCAAAAAGATCTCACGCAGAGGCGCGAAGACGCAAAGTAAAAGTAAATGGAACCACAAAGACACGAAGGGCACGAAGAAAGAGCGATTTTATGCAGCCACTTCTAGAATTCTTCGTGCCCTTCGTGCCTTGGTGGTTCAATTCCTTACCTCTGCGCCTTAGCGCCTCTGCGTGAGACTCTTTTGAAAAAGGTTGACGTCATAGCGTGTCATCCAGTTTGCATCGTGGTTTTGCCATGAATTGATTCCTCACCTTGCCACCCAATTCGCGAGTCCTGCCAGGTTGCCCATATCGATTCGCACTAGCGCATCGTGCGGGCAAGCGGCCTGGCAGGCCGGGCCCGTTAGTTGTGACGCGCACAAATCACATTTGGTCGCCTTCGCGATCGGCAATTGCGTGGCCGCGTCGACGAAAAAAGCGCCGCCCGGCTCGCGAATCTCGACCATCCGAATCGACTGGTAAGGGCAACTGTTTGCACAGGTTGCACAGCCGATGCACGTGCGGTCGTTGATCCGCACGGTGCCTGTTTCGAAATCGCGAGCAATCGCCCCCGTAGGGCAGCCGATCATGCAGACTGGATCGACGCAGTGCATACAGGCATTCGCCACCATCAAGTGACCGTGCGTCGGTCCTTGGCGGATGAACCGCGGGTTGCCGTCGTGGGTCGAGGCACATGCTCGCACGCAGTCGTCGCAGCGGGTGCAGCGGTCGAGGTTGATGAGCATCGTTTCCGTGCCATTGAGGAAGCGACGGTCGGCGAGAAAGTCGAGTAGACTGGGGTTGATATTGCTTAAGCGAGCCGGGGCGTCCCCGCCCCCGGTTTCGGTTGGGGTCCAGCGAGCCGGACAATCCTGCGTTTTGGTCGGGGTCGAGGACGACCCGGCTCGCTGTGATGGATCGCGCAAGCGGCGTGCATCCAAGTGCGACATGATCATCCGCTTCACCACATCGGCCGGAATCCGCAGCACATCGACATACCCCACCGCCCGTAGCGAGTACTCCCAGGGCACGGCAACGCCACTTGTCGATGCATCCACCAGCTCCGGTAATCCGAAAACCTGGCCTTTGCCCAGATAGGCGACCGTGCGGTGTCCGTGGCCATGGCGCTGGGTGACGCGAGCAAAGCCTGAGCGGATAAGGAGGAGTCCGTCGGGCAGGTCTCCCTCGGCGGCGATGAGCGGCTCGGCCGCGAGTTGATCCGCAGGGCTGGCCGTGCGCCGTATGCCGAAGTCGGTGTACCAATCGAAGTTGCCGTAAGACTCGAACTGCGTCGCGGCGGCAACTTGGTCCAAGGCTTCGGCGGGCAGGTCTTTGAAAAGCTTCGTTTCGCGCAGATGGACGCGCAGGCTGTTCTCGCGATATGCCCGCTCGATATGCTCGCGAATGGCTGGCGTGCGCCGCATCAAGTCGCGGAGGCCTTGCCAACGGATTTCCAGCAACGTCGTGCTGGCGTCGGCCAGAACCGTAGTGGAGCGGGGCGTACGCGTGAGAGCAGCCAACTCGCCGAAGACTTCGCCGGGGCCGATTTGAGCTGTTCCCGTGTGATCGAGAATACGAGGAAAGTCTTGGAGAAACACTCGCACCGTGCCGTCTTCTTCGCGAGACGCCGTGCCGTTGGCGGCGAGGGCAGCTTGCTGGAGCGAGCGGGCTTCCGGCACTGGCGAGTTTTGCCAAAGCTGGGCCAGCGCTCGGAACCAACTGCGGCGCGGCGGCGCGGCGCGGCCTAACAGAGCCGGATCGAGCTGCTCGAGCAGGACGCGCACCGAGCCAGACAACACGAGAAACGCGCTGTTGCCGTAATCGCCTTCGCGAACGACGACGTCACCGGCCTGGTAGTGAACGATGCGTGTATCGCCGAGTAAGATTCCACGCAACGGCACGGTTGGCGGGAACGCGGCGGCATCGATATTTCGAAACGGCGCAATCGCCAATAGCCGATCGACATCGGCCTCGGTCATTCGACCGAAAGGGACGTCCCATCGCTGGGGGCGCGGGATGGCGATTTCTAATTCCATGGTTCTAAGGGCTGAAGATTAACCACAGAGGACACGGAGAGCACGAAGAAAACCAGTTGACCGCTAGTGGACGCTAATAAGTCGCTAATAAAAAAGTAGAGAGTAAGCAAAATACAATTTCTTTAGCGATCATCAGCGTCCATTAGCGGTTCTGTTGCCTTTCTTCTCTGTGCCCTCCGTGTCTCCGTGGTTAATCTTCTTCTTCCAAATCGTCTGAATTCAGCGTGAAGGCTGGTTCTTGTACTGATCGGGTTTGGGCAGGAAGGAATCGATTGCACCGAGTTGCTTGCCGTCGTTATGTTCGGGGAATTCTTGTGCCGCCTTTCCGATCGCGGTGGCGGCCGCCTTGATGGCAGCGCTGTTGCCGAGGCGGAGTTCCACGGTTTCCACGGCATCAAGGGCTGCTGCGATGTTGGGATCGTTCACCAGCTTTTGTATCTCGACCAGCTTCTTCTTCATCCGAGCTGCGCGCTGCGCGCTCGTGATGCCGAACGTCGACTTGCTGGTTGCCTCGGCGACTGCTCGCAGGCTGTATTCCAAATCGGTCATCACTCCCACGACGAACATCACCCGCAGCTCGTCCTGGCTGGGCGACGCGTTGGTCGTGCCGCCGCCGCGGATGAAGTTGTGCCGCACCATGCCTTGTGACCACGACACCAGCTCAAAGTCCTGGCTGCCGGCCAGGTGCCCGCCGATGTTCACGAGCTTCTCGTTCGGCACCGTGTGGCAGTCGTAGCATTGCCGAGCGATAAGGTAGATGTTGTGCGGATTGTTCATGCCCTTGGCCACGCTATCGGCCACGCGTTTTTCGCGATGCTCGGCCGACTCCGAGGCCTTGGTCGCCGTGGGGGTGCCGTAATCGTTATGCAGCGCAACCCAATCTCGCGCCCCGCCATGGCACGACTCGCACGAGATCCCCGCCACCACTCGCTCGCGGCCATCTTCGAGTTGCTTCGTGTAGTGGCACTGCGTGCAAATATCGTTGCGCTTAATCGATTGCAGGCCGAGCTTATCGGCGATTTCTTTTGCGCGCGGTTTGCGATGGAGCGTTTCGAATGTGGCGTAGTGCGGCGTGCGCATCCACTGCTGAATTTCCGGCTGATGGCATTTGGCGCATTGATCGACGCCGACGATCTTGGCCGGATCATGGACGGTCGGGCCAACCGGCGAATCTGCGAATGTAGATTGCGATCCAACGACAGCTATTACCAAGCCGATGATCGTTGCCAAAGAAGTCTCACGCAGAGGCGCGGAGGCGCAGAGAGGCCAGGCAATATGTTTTTGCTCTACTCGTCCTTCCAACAAACGCCTCATCCTTGTTTTTCTTCCTTTGCGCCTTGGCGCCTCTGCGTGAGATAAAAAAGCCAATGAACTAAGCATCCAGCACAAGCTGCTCCGCCGGCACGCTAATGCATGTGAGGCAATGACCGGGCGGTACGGGAATGCCGGGTTGCTTCATGGTGGTGATCGAGCCTTCGCGGATGGCCAGCATGCACTCTCCGCAACTGCCGGCCCGGCAGCCCGAGGGCATCGCCACGCCGGCCGCCTCGCCGAACTCGAGTAGCGAGGTAAGCGATCCATCCCAAGTTGCCGTGCGATTGCTTCGAGTAAACTTCACGTCGCATTGAACAGCCGACCGCCCGCTCGACACGCTTTTCACGCTCGCCGGCCCGAATGCCTCGAAATGAACATTCGACTCCGGCACACCCCAGTTCCACAGCGCCGGCACGAGCGATTCCATTAGCGCCCCCGGTCCACATAGGTAGAACCGATAGTTGTTCGACGGCAGTACCTCGCGCACGCGCTCGATCGTTACGCGGCCCTGGTGGTTGAAGTCGCGGTACAGGACATCCGCGCTGCGCGGCGCGGAATAGCTCACATGAAGTCGCAAGTTCGGGTATTCTTCGGCCAGCGAAGCGAGGCGGCCTTTGAACGGGTGCTCGGCGCTGTTGCGAAAGCCGAAGATCGCTTGGATTTCTCGCGTGTGCCCCGTTCTGAGGATCGCCTCGAGCATGCTCACGAGCGGCGTCACGCCGATGCCGGCCCCGATCAGCACGATCGGTTCGCTGGCTTGTGGGTCGAGGAAGAATGTGCCCGCCGGCGCGCGCACTTCGACGACATCATCGACCTTCACATGGCGATGAAAGTAATTGCTGCCTCGACCAGGTAGCGCCGCCGGGTTACCAGGCGGCGCGGCGATTCGCTTGATGGTCGTGCGAAAGTAATCCTGCCGCGGCCGGTCGGAAAGCGAATAGCAGCGCACGATCGGCTGCTGTTCGGTGCCCGCTTCTAAGCGAAAGGTGAGATACTGGCCGGGGGCGAAGGGAATCAGCGGTCGTCCGTCGGTCGGCATGAAGTAGAACGATTTGATGTCGTGCGCTTCGTCGACGATCGCTGCCACGCGGAACGGTCGCCAACCGTTCCAATCAGGAATCGACTGCCTGGCCCGCGCGGCTTGTGCGGTCATTTTAACTTGCCGGCAAAATTCGCTGCGCGCTCGCAGGTACTCGCGTTTGCGCCGCTTGCCGCGCACGACTTGTGCGACGGAGAACATCATCGCTTGCAGAAGTACCCACCCTACTAACAAGCCGCCGAGCGCGAGGCCGAATGTTTGCGAAAAGCCATTCATGCTGTCACACGCGCGATTAAGGTTTGGCAGGGTGGAAGTAGGGGGCGGGATTATTCCGCAAACGCGAAATGGTGTCCAGAACATTGCTGCTAGCAGCGGCGCGTTTGCGACCTGCCGAACCGCTGTGATTCGCCGGCTGAAAGAGCTCGGGCGCTTGTCCGGCCGGTTATGCCGGTCGAACCGGTCGCAGGCCCATTTTTCGCGACGGTTGAGCGTTGTTTCAAAGGAGTGCCAGCGCCGCTTCGCAGCATGCCATAACCTATTCTCTTGAATAGAGATAGAGCTCTGCTTGGTGAAATAAATAGCCGACCCGTCTCGGGTCGGTCGCGTCGCGATCGATCTCGCGATCGATTCAGTCGAAGTACAGCAACCGGCCAGAATGGCCGGCCTATGTATTCAACAAACCCAGCTAGCTCCTCAAAGCGGCCCCCAGAGCGGCCTGTACTATGCTCGAAGTCACCTTTCACAATTCGCGCCAGCACAAGCAGTTTTGCCGCGATGGCGAATCGCTTGTTCTCTCTCGCGCGAGTGGAGATGCGGCACTTTGGGCACTTGCGAGTGAAGGCGAAGTCTCTGCCGACTCGCGGATCGAGATTGCTCAGCGGCCAAGAGGAGTTGTATTGGTCACGGGGGGCCACGAGGCGGAGTACCACGAGTTTCCCGCAGCCTTTACGATCGGCGATACTCGCTTCGAGATCACGATTGAGCAGACTGACGATTTGCGCCGCCCGTTGCAGCCGCTACGAATGGATGATCAACGGGACCTGCGCGGTCGTGTGCCTTCGTCGGCGGGACCTGCACCCGCGACGTTGTCGCGATGGTTCTCGTCGCTCAGCTCGCTCAATCATTGGGCCACCAGTTTGCAAGAGCTGTACGTGCAGGCGGCCCGCTGCGCCGTCGAAGCGATTGGTCTGGATGGCGGGATGGTGCTGCGCCGCCGCGACGATCAATGGGAAATCGCCGCAAGCTTCCTGCCCCATCCGGAGCTAGGGATTCACTACGATGTGGCCGCGCTCGACGAGCTGCTCGCATTGCCTCAGACATTGTTTCACGGCAACGCCGAGTGTATTTCTCTCGCTCCGCGTGAGGAAACTGCCTCGCGAAGCGAGCGGGGTACGGCTAGCGAGCCGGCCCTCGTCGTCTCACCGCTACGAAATGCGTCTGGTGAGCTGGTGGGGGCTGTTTACGGCTATCGTTCCGTGCGGAATGGCAATGTTCGACGAACCGTTCGCTATCTTGAAGCACACATGATCGAACTGCTGGCCGGCGCGGTCAGCGAGGGAATTGCCCGCATCGAGCGTGAGGCCGAGATCGATCGACGCCGCGTGCTATTAGAACAAGTCGCCGCACTCTCGCAGAACCAGCCAGCGGTCGAAATCAAGACCGATGAGCGCGAGGTGACGCTGCTCTTTGCCGATCTGCGAAATTCGACCGCGCTCGCCTCGGCGCTGGAGCCGAACGCAACGTACGAACTGCTGAGCCAAGTGATGGAATGCCTGACGGCGGCCGTCATTGGTCACGATGGCTTGGTGATCGACTATTACGGTGATGGCCTTGCCGCGATGTGGAACGCGCCGGCCGATCAAAGCGAGCACGCAGAGCTGGCCTGCCGCGCGGCGCTGAAAATGCTTGCCTCACTGCCGGTGATTTCGAATGACTGGGCAGGACTGCTGCCGAATGAATTACAACTGGGAATCGGTATCCATACAGGCGATGCCCACGTCGGCAACACCGGCACACGTCGCCGAACGAAATACGGTCCGCGCGGCGTGGCCGTTAACCTCGCGAGCCGTGTCGAGGCCGCGACCAAGCAGTGGGGGCTGCCCCTGTTAGCGACTGCCGATACGGTCCACCGGCTATCGAATCGCTTTGCGAGCCACCGCGTCTGTCGCGCGCAAATGTCAGGCGTGGCTCAGCCCGTCGATCTTTACACGATTGCACTGGCTAACAGTGATCTGCGTCCTTTAACAGCATGGTGTCGCTACGACGAAGCGCTGCAATGCTTCGAGCAAAGCCGACTGGAAGACGCCGCCACGATTCTCGCGGCGCTCGACCCGGCCATGGGTGAAATCCCAGCACGCGCTCTCGCGAAACGCGTGCAGCAAGCGATCGGCGCCCAAAAGCGCCGCCGCAGCACCGATGCTTTCGCGCCCT
>CAZGMU010000016.1:0-6098 GCA_964526975.1 uncultured Planctomycetaceae bacterium | reverse complement strand
AAGGAGTAGCCACGAAAAACACGAAAAGCCACAATAACTTTTTGTGCATTTTCGTGTTTTTCGTGGCTACTTCTCAGACCGCAAGCTGATCGACGGGCCGCTACCGCTCGCGCGCCATCTTCAAAAATAGTTCGTAGCGCGCTTTCATTTCGATAACGCTGTCACCGCCAAACTTATCGACCAGCGCGCATGCCACCTCGAACGCCACGACACTTTCCACGATCACGCTTGCCGCCGGCACGGCGCACACATCGCTCCGCTCGTAGCTCGCGGTTTGTTGCTCTTTCGAGTCGAGATTGATCGATTCGAGCGGGCGGGCCAGCGTGCTGATCGGCTTCTTCGCGGCCCGAATGATGAGCGGCTGGCCGTTGGTCATGCCACCTTCGAGGCCGCCGGCATTGTTCGTTGGCCGCACGAAGCCCAGGTTCGGCTGGTCGCGCTGCGAAGCATCGTAGTGAATCGGATCGTGGACTTGCGAGCCGCGCCGCCGCGCCGCTTCGAACCCCAGGCCAATCTCGACGCCCTTGATCGCCTGCACGGCCATAACCGCCTGTGCCAGCCGGCCGTCGAGCTTGCGGTCCCATTGAGCGTGCGTACCTAGTCCAAAGGGCAGGCCATCGACCCGCACTTCGACCACGCCCCCCAGCGTGTCACCATCTTTGCCGGCCGCGTCGATATGCTTCTTGATCGCTTCGTCGCGAGAAAGATTCAGGCTGTAGATTTCGCTCTGATCACGAATCGAGCGCAACTGATCCAGAGCTCCTTCCATTGGCTCGATGACCTCACCGCCGAGCTCGACGACATAGCCGAACACGGTGATTCCAAATTCGCCGAGTAATTGCTTGGCCAACGCGCCAGCCGCGACGCGCACCGCCGTCTCTCGCGCGCTCGCTCGCTCCAGCACGCCCCGAATCGAGCCGAGAAACTTCATCGCCCCCGTCAGGTCGGCGTGCCCTGGCCGCGGGCGCGGCAGATCGTCGAGTCGCTCGAGTTTGTAATCGCGATTCGGCACCTCGAGCGCGATCGGGCTGCCGAGCGTGACGCCCTTCCATACGCCAGTGAGCACGTTGACCGTGTCGGTCTCGATCCGCTGCCGACCGCCGCGCCCGTAGCCTCCTTGCCGGCGCTTCAGCTCGAAGTTGATCTGCTCCAGATCGATCGTCAGCCCGGCCGGAAAGCCATCGACGAGCGCGATCAGTGTCTTGCCGTGAGATTCACCAGCGGTCAGGTAACGAAGCATGGAAAGTGTCGGTCGCCTTCAGAAAGCCGTGGTTGAGCCATTTCAATATCATCGCTTAAATTCGCTTGTTCCATTATAATTGCCAACCTTGCCTGTCGGTAGCACACTATTTCGGCCTTGATGGGCGCGGCGCGACATCATCGGAGTTTTCATGGGGACCTGGTCCGAAGGAATCTTTGGCAACGACACTGCGTGTGATGTCCGCGATGACTACTTCGAGCGGCTAGACGCAGGTCATACCCCAGCCAAGGCATTGAAGGGCGTCGTTCAAGAGTTTGCCGAATTGCTGGACGACGATGAATCTTGGATCGTATGGATATCACTCGCTGCCGCGCAACTTGCTCGCGGCGAAGTCACGAAAAGCGTTGGTCAGAAGGCGCTGAAGGGGATCGAGTGGTGTGACGATCCGGACAATTTCGAATCATCCCCCTTTGGAAGGAACGCGCTCTCGACGCTGCGCAAGAAGCTCGGCGGACCGCCTCCAAAACCCAAGAAAGCGAAAAAATCGGTCGAGCGTCTCGGCGAGAAAGGCGATGTCCTCGCCGTGCGCCGCCCAGGCAAAACAAGTGAACTGGTCATCATCGTTACTGGCGATGCGACCGGGCGCGGCTCCGAATACGCGCGCGTCGTACTACTTCGCGATGTCGAAGCGAAGGGGCTGACCGACAAGTCGCTCAAAAAGGCACTGCTCAATTGGCTTCATTACCGCGTGCCGACGCCGACCACCGGACCACATGCCAAACAATTGCTCGAGGCCCGCGGCAAATACGGCCGGTCGTTCGGTATCTACGATGTGAACGGCAAACTCTCCAGCCGGATCGCCAGGGTACTTTTCAACGGCGTCGACATGCCAAAGAGCTTCACGGAGCGATTGCCAGACCTCGCTCCGATCTACACGTCGAAAGAATTGCCCCACATTATCGAACACGCGAGGTGGGAGTGGAAGAATCGGAAGTGGGTAGTCGATCCCTCCAAGAATCCCAAGTGAAAGTGTTACGCGGGTGCGCAATCAAACGGCCGAGCCACACTAGCTCGGCTGTTTGAACTCGACTCGTAATTGCAACGGGCTTACTTCCAGGCAAACTTCTCCCCCGTCACCTGCTCGAACGCCTCGATATATTTATCGCGAGTTTTCTCGACGATTTCCGCGGGTAGCTCGGGCGGTTGGCTGTTCTTATCCCAGCCGCTCTGAGTGAGCCAGTCGCGAACGAACTGTTTGTCGTACGATGGCTGGCCTTTGCCTGGCTTGTACTGCTCGGCCGGCCAGAATCGCGAACTATCGGGCGTCATCACTTCATCGATCAGAATCAGTTCATCATCGACCATGCCGAACTCGAACTTCGTATCGGCGATGATGATCCCGCGGCTGCGAGCGTAGTCTGCGCCGCGTGTGTAAAGGTCAACGCTGCGCTGCGAAAGTTGCTTCGACAGAGCCGGCCCGACCCGCGCGCACATCTCGTCGTAGCTGATGTTCTCATCATGCTCGCCTTGTTCAGCCTTGGTGGCGGGCGTAAAGATCGCGCCGGGCAGCTTGTCGCTTTCCAGCAAACCGGTCGGCAGCTCGATGCCACATACCTCACCGTTCTTCTGATACTCAGCCCAACCGGAACCGGAAAGGTATCCACGCACGACACACTCGATCGGCACGACGTTCGTCTTTCGCACCAGCATCGAGCGTCCCACCAGCGGCTCGCGGCCAATGCCTGCCGGTAGATCGAAATCATCGACATCGCACGAAATCAAATGATTCGGCACATCCTTGAAGTGCTCGAACCAGAACCGACTCAGTTGCGTCAGCACGCGACCCTTGTCGGGGATACCGGTGGGCAGCACCCAATCAAACGCGCTGATCCGATCGGTGCTGACGAGGAGTAGTGTATCGCCCAGGTCGTAAATGTCACGCACCTTGCCGCGTCGCACGGGCAGGTCGGAAAGCGATGTTTGTGTGACGGTCGAGGCCATGGCGACTTCCATTCAAAAGGAGTTCCGGGGAGAATTTTTTCGAATCGTCACGCAAAATTTTCGTGACTCAGCCGAGTATACCGTGGTCGCCCCGAGGGCCGCCATGGTTGTTGAGCAAGGTGCTCACGAGTAGAATCTAGGATTCGCCGAAACGCGACTGCGGGGCCGTTCGGAACCGGTCGCCGTCATGCCTTGTTGCTCACGCCACGCCAAATTTCCCCAGGATTGCCCTGACATGGGCCTGATGCGATTCATCGTCCACGATCGGGAACGGATACCACCGGGCGGGCTCGACCATATTCATATGTGCGGCCAGGACGACCTCCCCTGGTTCGGCCGGGCCTACTTCAGCGGACAGCAGCTTGTCCTCGAACGCCACGAAGACGACTCGGGACGCGTCTTCGTCCCCTGGCAAATCGGCGATTCGGGACCGCTGCTAATTTGCACGGCCACATTGATGGAGCGCGATCGTCCCTACCTGCTCGAAGTCGAGCTGGCTCGCGGCATGCTCAACAATCTCCGCAATCAGATTGCCCAGTGGGAAGTGATGGGGTTGGTCGTTCCCGCTTCGCTTCGCGGCAAGATCGCCGAAGCAACGAGCGATTTCTCGCGCGGAGCGAGCAACCAGGACGACATCCCTACCGCTGCCAAGTATGCCGAACACGCGCTCGCGGCTGGCCTGAGCGCGATGCGCGAGCTAACGTCTGAGTATGTTCGCCAGGCGCTCGCCATGCGGCGCTCGCAAGAACGACAGTTCACCTCCTGGTTTGGCGTCCACCTTGGCCGCCAGGTTCCCAAGCCCAACGTCGCCCGCCAACTCATCAGCACGTTCAACATGGTTTCGCTCCCCTTCACGTGGAAGTCGGTCGAAGCGGTCGAAGGCCGGCGCGAGTGGAAGGAATCGGATGCTCAGGTGGAGTGGGCCCATTCGGCCGGCCTGAGAATTTGCGCGGGGCCTCTCTTGGATCTCGACGACCGCGGCGTGCCCGATTGGACGTATCTCTGGGAAGGCGACTACCAAAGTCTCTTGGGGTTCATGCTCGATCATGTTCGCGCCGTGGTCGAGCGCTATCGGGGTAAAGTCCACCTCTGGCAAGTCGCCTCGCGGATGACGCACGGCCACGCGCTCGGGCTCAGCGAGGAAGCCCGGTTGCAACTGGCCGCTAAGGCGATTTCGGTGGTTCGCCAGCTCGATCCCACGACGCCGCTCGTCGTTACCTTTGACCAGCCCTGGGCCGAGTATCTGGCGAGCGAACAGCTCGACCTCGCGCCGATGCACTTTGCCGATGCCCTCGTGCGCGCCGACTTGGGTTTGTCGGGGATCGGCCTGGAGATCAACATCGGCTACAATCCCGGCGGATCAGTCCACCGCGGCCCACTCGCGTTTAGCCGTCTCGTCGACACCTGGAGCCTGTTGGAGCTGCCGCTACTGGTCACGCTAACCTTGCCCAGTTCCGCGGCCGAAGATCCGCAAGCGAACAGCAAAGTGCATGTGCTGAGCAACAGCAGTGAAGACGTAACGCCCGAAACCCAGCGCGACTGGATCAACGAACACGTGCCGCTCCTGTTGGCCAAGAACGCCGTGCAAGTGGTTCTTTGGAACCAACTCACCGACGCCGGGCCCCATCACTACCCACACGCCGGCCTCTTCGATATAGACGACAAGCCCAAGCCAGCCCTGGAAGCGATGCGAAAGATTCGCCAGCAATACCTCAACGGGGCGAAGTGAGTGAAAAGAAGGTAAGAAGAAAATGCTTCTAACAAATTGAACCGCCAAGTCGCCAAGTACGCCAAGGAAGACAGAAATCAGCAGTGAATTGCTTGGCGTTCTTTGTGTGCTTGGCGGCTTCGTTCATTTTGTTAGATGCTCTAAAAAGGAAGAAGTGAAAATTATCGTCTTTGCCTGACTTCCCTTCTTCCCTTCTTCCTTTAGCTCCCCATCACCGCTGCTTCGCGCGACGAATGGTTCTGCAAGGCCGAGTCCAACTGGCAGCTTTGCAGCGACTCCTCGCACTCGGGCGACAAGCCGCAAATCCGCAGCGCGCCGCCGCATTGAGAGAGCCGCTCTTGCAAGATCACGAGTTGGCCCATCATGCCGCTCGGCAACTCTTCCAAGTCTTCCAGCTCCAGCACGAGCCGATAAATAAAGTGGCGCGATGAAATCGACCACAGCTTCTCCGCGAACTGTGGCACATCCGCCTGCGGCGCTTCGTGCGAGCGCAGCTTGACAAACAACCAGTTCGGACCTCGATCCACGTTCAATTCGAGACCATCGATATTGTGAACAGCCATGGCATGCTCCATCCTGCGTGTGCCAGCAGGGCACTGTTCTTAGAGATTTAGAGATATAGTCACGCGACCGGAGCATCCAAACTCGCCAACCGATGTCTGGCCGCGACCAAACCTCATCTTAGGAGCTGGCATTCGAGGAACGCAATGCGTGTTTTTAAATCCACACACCTGCTAGCAGCCGACTCCAACCAATTTTGTCCTGTCATGGGCCCCTCCATCCGCTTGCGGTTTAGCTCCCCAGCATCTTCCGAATCGTCTCCTTGGCAATCTGGAGAGCCTCGGGCAACTTCGCCGGCTCCTTGCCCCCTGCCTGCGCCATGTCAGGCCGCCCGCCGCCGCCGCCCCCAACCGCCGTCGCCACCGGCCGAATCCAGTCCCCCGCGCTCAGTTTGCGAGCTTGTAAATCCTTGCTAATTCCCGCAACTAGTGTGACTTTGTCTTCGCCCTGCCGGCTCGCCAGCAGCACGGCCGAGGACGAAGTCTTGCCGCGCACCTGGTCGATAAGCTGCCGCATGAGATTGGGGTTGGCGCTGGGGGTTTCGGCGACGACGACGGTTGTGCCGTTCATGGTCTCGGCTGCCGCGAGCAGCGACTCGAGCGTTAC
>CAZGMU010000015.1:21997-25325 GCA_964526975.1 uncultured Planctomycetaceae bacterium | reverse complement strand
TATCAAAGAAGAGGCTACTTCCGTCTCATTCTTGATTCTGATGGATGAACGTAGACTCGTGCGATTCGTGTTCTTCTGGCTCTATTTCTGTCTTCTCTGTGTCCTCCGTGTCTCCGTGGTGAATCCTATCTGCCGAAGGTATTTTTTTGAGCCATCCCCTAGATGAGTACGACGAGAAAAACCGAGGGGGAAATCGACAAGGATCGTATTATATTCCCGCATTTTGAGCTACCTTCAAAGCCCGGTCGCGGCAGGGCGCCAAGCTGGCGGTGGAAGGTATCTGAGGCTGTCCGGGAATTCCGGGTGGCACGCCCTGAGTCTTCGAAGGGCGTGGAACTGTACAGTTTGGCGAACCACGCCCTTCCCAAAGCGTCAGGGCGTGCCACCCATGCGTTTGAATTCCCGGACAGCCTCAGATATTTTAAAAGTTCGAAATATTTTAGACAAATCTTCGCCGATCGCGCATCCTTAATTGCATGACGGATCAAAGTGTCTTTACAGAGCGTGTCCGGGATTGTGTCGACCGGCTGGCAAGCTCGGGGGTAGATGCCCTGGGCGCCTTGTTCGATCTGACGTCCCATCGATTAGTTCGATTCGCGGTTGCTCTGACACGTAATCAGCACGATGCAGAAGATGCCGTTCAAACATCGCTTCTCCGTGTGGCCGATCGGCCTAACCTGCTCGTGCCGACGACTTGCCCTTGGGCGTACTTGCTGCGAATAGTGCGCAACGAAGCGCTGCTGATTGCCCGGCGCAAGAAACGTTGGACCGGGGCCAGCAGCCTAACCGATCTGATCACTTGTTGCCGCGTGGACGAGATGGAGCGTGAGGAGACCTATCGGGCCGTTTGGTCGGCCTTGCGCACACTGCCGCCGGAGCAGGCTGAGGTAGTCGTCCTTAAAATTTGGGAGGAGATGACCTTCGCCCAGATTGCCGCGGTTCTCGAGGAGTCGGCCAATACAGTTGCCAGCCGTTATCAGTACGCTATGGCCAAGCTCAGCAAACGCCTTCTCAAACAGCAACAGGAGGCGTACCGTGACTGAATCGCCAAATGCTTATGAGTCTTTTGGTGAAGTCGAAGCGCTGTTGCGTTCGGCCGCCAACTATGTGCAGGTCTCTAAGGATCTGCGTCCGCGTGTATTGGATGCGGCCCGCCTCAGTAACGGCGAACGGCGAATTCGGCGTTCTATCTATCAGGCAGCGCTGACGGCGGCTCTGTTGACTTGGTGTGTTACTTCCAGCGTCAGTAAATTCGACCTGCGTGACGATCTACGCAGCCTCTCGTTGGCGACAGCGTCTCCGGTTTCTACTACGCGGATAGGCGGCGTGGCAGGAGATGCATCGTGGGGGCTCGTCGAGGCCTATACCGAGTTGCGCCTCCGGCAAGCGGATGTGTTCCGACCAAAGCTTTAGAGCGGGCGTCGTAATTCAGTAGGGCAGGCTTTGGTCTGCCGAATTCGGTAGGTGTCGATCGGCCGGGCACTTTCGGATTGCTCCACTGCCAGCAATCGTTCTTCTGTTCTCTCGCGATTTATTGAGGATTCTCTATCGCGCGGTAGACAAATCATCATCTCTTGCGCATCTCGTTTGCATGGAAGCAATCTCGAAAGCCTGCGGTTGAAGCCGCAAGACTCAGTTTCTGCTGGATTCTGGTGAATTCAACTACGTCGAGAATAGGTAGTTTGCGAATTTGCAATGAGCACCACGGAACTTGACGATTTCATGGCCTTCAACGATCAGCTCCTGGCGCTGAGCGATGCGGGCGTACCGGTCGGCATTGGCCAAGATGTTCCGACCGCAACTTATCGGCTATGTTGGCTCGGATCAATGCATTGGTTGCCAGGCAAGTTAGCCGTGGCGATACGGTCGAGGCGGCCATCAAAAACAGTGATCGGGTGCCTCCCTGGTATCGGAATTTGATCGTAACGGGCCTGAAGAGCGACGATTTGAATGCGTCGCTGCAAGAATTCAGCCGGGTTGCCGATTCGATCGATGAGTCACAATACGTAAATGAATCGGCCCTCTTTTATCCGTTGATCGTCTGTACGCTTGCGTATTTGGGCCTGGTGGGGGGCTGCTTGTTCTTTGTTCCTCACATGGAATCGGCCTACGCCAGCTTTGAGATCAAGCCAGGCACGGGTTTGCTCATTCTGCAAAAGATTCGCGACACGTTACCCATTTGGATTGCAGTTCCGCCAATCTTGCTATTGGTTGGAATCGCCTTGCGGCTTCGACGGCGGTCATTGTTGAAGCATTCGGTGGGCGGCGTGATTTCTAACTCGTTGGGGAGCCTCTCCGGCACTGCGCAGTCGATACAGGAGCAGCGCTGGGCCCACTTCGCTGAAACCATGGCTTCACTGGAAAAAGAAAAGCTGCCGTTCTCCAAAGCACTGGAGATCGCGGCCGATGGTTGTGGCGATAACTCGCTTGCCAATGGCGCCAGATCGCTTGCCGCGGTTGCAGCAAGTGGCGAATCCTTGAATCCGGAGAGCCCGGGCGCTCTACGGTTTCCCCCGTTTATGCGTTGGGCGTTGTTTCAGTCGGAGGACACTGTTGGTCGAGAGCGGGCGCTGCAAATGGCCGCGGCTCTTTATCGAGAGGCATCAAACTACAACATAGGTCGCGCCAAGATCATCGCGCCGATCCTTGGGGTCGTGGCTCTCGCGGGGAGTGTGACGCTTTTGTACGGGCTCACGATATTCGTACCTGTTGTACAAATGCTCAAAGCAGTTGCCATGCCACACTAAAACCATTTGACAACAAGTGCATATCGCTAACTAAAATGCCAACCTTCCATTACCAAGCCTGGGATGCAGAACGGCAGCCGAAATCAGGTGAGCTGCAAGCCGAGACGTTGCAAGACGCGATCGCTCAGTTGGAAGCTCTGGGTTTAACTTTGCAATCGATCGGCTACGCGCCGACGGCGGCGAATCGATCCGTGCCGTATCGTGCTTTGCCCAATGCCGAGTCGGCCGGTGTCGTCATTGAGGATACGATTCTGCGCAATCACCTTGGGAAAGTGCTGGAAAATGGCAAGGCGATCATTCCCGCGCTCCAAGCATTTTCCGCAGAGTTGCCGGCCAGTCGACGCCGAAATGAATTGCGCAAGCTGATCGAAGTGCTGGAGCGAGGTAACGCGACGGACGCGGAGAAGTCGCTCGCCGAGCTTCCTGAATACTGGATTCCGCTCCTCGGCACGATCCTCTCCACGAATGATCCTGGGCGGATTTTGCAAGAGTTTCTCCAGGAGTCGAGCCGTGCGGATGAGCTTCGCAGGCAGTGGTGGTTGACGCTTGCTTACCCGTTACTGATGGTTTGCGCGGCGATG
>CAZGMU010000015.1:6584-21987 GCA_964526975.1 uncultured Planctomycetaceae bacterium | reverse complement strand
GATGGCTGTCCTCATCCTGCTGAGCCTGCTGGTTGTGCCAGTCTTCCGCGATGTCCTCACTACCTTTGGATTACAGCTTCCCACGCTCACGAAGTTCAATCTCTGGCTAGCCTTGTGGATATCCCATGGTTGGCGTTCTATGTTGATTGCACTCGCGGCGTTTTTCTTGTTCGTGGCTTGCATTTCCTGGCTAGGGCGCTTTCGCCCGCAAGGAATCGGGCGATTTTTCTTAATGCCATTTGGGCGAACAGCGGCCGTCGCTCGGCTTAGCCGTTTCATGGCCGACTTGCTCGAAGCAGGACTTACAATTCCCGACACGCTGAAGATCGCCGGGCTACTCACCAGAAGAAACAGCTTACGAAAACCAGTGTGGCGATTGGCCGACGAGTTGGAGCTGAACATCCGCGCGGCAGATCAACTGGAAGCTCCTCCCAAAATAGCGGCCGTCTATCACGCTTTGCGCTCGGAGATGCCAAACTCCACCCGCGTACGATTGCTCCGAGAGATCGACGATGTGTACTCAGAGAGAGTTCGATCGCGATTGTCCTGGGCCCGTGGCATCGCCGAGCCGGCCGCGATTCTCCTGGTGGGTTTTATCGTGCTAGTTGTCGTCAATAGCCTGTTTTCTCCTCTCTTTAATCTCGTCGAAGGACTTAGCATGTAATCGGCTGAGTGAATCCTATCTATGGACTTTTCGTTCCCTACGTTTCGACGACTCTTCCAGCGGCGATTTTCGTTGCCGTTTGGTTGGCCTTGGCGGACGACGGTTATTCAGCAGCGCGGGCTAATGCGCTTGATCGCGATCGCAATCGAACAACGGTTGCCCCTGTTACCGCTTCTCGAGGCATGGACCAACGATGAGAGTGGGACTCAACGCAGACGCTTGCGCAAGCTCACTACTCTGATGAACAGCGGCGTCTCATTGACGGATGCGATCGAGCAAGTGCCTGGCATCGTAAATGACGAGGATCTTCTGGCATTACGATTCGATGCCCAATCGGGCACCATCGCAACTGCGGTGCGCGAAACGCTTAATGATCCGACGAATGCTGACCTCGATCGCCCCGCACGTCTCCACAGCACCAAGCAATATCTTTGGACTATTTTGCTACTTGGCTTTCCTGTGGTCATGTTTATTATCATCAGGATCATTCCGACCTTCCGGGCAATTTACCACGAATTCGATTTGCCGTTGCCCGGCGTGACCGAGGCATTTGTCTGGCTCATGCAGATGCTCGAAAACTATGCCTGGTTGATCGTTCTGGTGCTACTTGCCGGTTTATTATCCCTCGTCTTTGCCAGACCTGGCCGCTTCTTTCGGCAATGGATGGCCCGGTTTGTCGGCCCATTGCGTACACGGCAAACGGCTGGTCTGCTGCGCATGATTGCGATCGCCTCGAGCGCTGGCCGCTCTCTGCCAAGCGCCCTGTCGACCCTCGCTCGCTACCACTTTGATCCGGCACTCCGCAATAAGTTGCTGTTCGTGCGGAACGAAGTGGAGCAGGGGGCCGATATGTGGCAGAGCATGAACGTGGTCGACATCCTTACGGATGCCGATGTTCGCGCGCTCGATTTATCGGAGCGATTAGGAAACCGCTCTTGGGTGCTAAGGCAATTAGCCGCCGCCAAGAGCCGCCGTGCTGTCCGTGTGTTGGATTACATCGCGCAATTGGCGCTGCCCACGGTCGTTTTCTTGATCGGATTATTCGTATTGTTTCAAGCGTTAGCGCTTTTCGCGCCGCTGACAAACCTGGTTCGAGGGCTCGCCTCATAACGCGCGATAAAACGTCAAATGTTCTTCAAATCCGTTAACAACCGTAGCCGAGGCCGACATGCGATAAGCATGCTTGAGGTAATCGTCGCGCTGACGCTTCTTATGAGCGTGTTGAGCGTATCGGTGACGTTTATTGTTCGGCATGGACGATTGTTGATGTCGCAGCGGCATTATCGGCAGGCACTTGATGAGCTTTCCAATCAAATGGATCGGGTTACCGCACTGCCTCCGAGCGAGGTTCCGCAAGCGCTGCAGGAGTTGAAGGCATCCGAGTTCGTGGCCTTGCGTTTGCCTGCAGCCGGGTTGACCGGAGAAGCCACGCCAACCGACATCGGCCAGCGTATCGTTCTTCGCCTTACCTGGAGCGAGCGGCAAGAGCAAACCGTAGCGATGGCAGGCTGGATTCTTCCGAGTGGCGACTCCAACAAGCTGGAGGAGCCGTGAAAATATGAGCCAACCAAGCAAAAATGTCCGGCGTGGGGTCTCGCTCACCGAGCTGCTGCTGCTAATGTCGGCCTGCACAATGATCTTGTCGTTATGTGCCGTGCTGTTGCATCGCGTGATGCGAGCAGAGATCGATGCTCGTGCGTACGCCGATTCGGAGCGTAACGCGATTCGGCTGAGCCATCAATTCCGTAACGATGTCCACGAAGCGCTCGATGTGCAATCGGATTCCTCAAAACTAACGAACGATCAGGTTCTGCAGGTTCAGCTTCCTCGCGCTCAAATAGCCGAGTACCGATTCCACGAAGGCACGGTTCTGCGGACGTTATCGAGCAAGGGCAAAGTCGAGGCACGCGAGGAATTCGCATTCGGCCCCTTGTGCAAGCTAGGCGTCCAACGGCTTTCCGCGCCCGATCGTGTTGTATTAACCATTACAAGCGCCGGTTTGGATCATGCCGCCAGCCAGGTGGAGCAACTGCGAGCTTATCGAGCCGTCCCCTTGGCCTTGCAGCTCGAAGCAAGCATCGGCCGCCATGCAGGGACGCTTGCTCAAAGCACCGCCAACGAACAGGAGCGTGCCAAATGAAGTCATTGTCGCGCCACCGTTCTGCGTGGATCGCACCCAACCGCCAACGGCAAGGGACGGTGCTCGTTGCGGCTCTCGTTTGCCTACTGGTGATCATGGGGCTGCTTGCCGCCATGTTGCAAGGGACTTTGCGTAACCATCGCAAGCTGCGCCTTGACCGAGATCTGCGGCAAGCCGAGCTCCTGTTGCAAGCCGGCTGCGATCGCGCTGCTTATCAACTAACAAAAGAGAAAGAATATAAAGGCGAAACCTGGGACCTGCCCGCGGCAGAGATTACAGGCAAAAGGGATGGTCGCGTGACCATCGAGATTCAATCGGGAGAGGGGCAAGCCGCACGAACCGCTCGGGTCGTGGCCGAGTACCCGTTAGACGGCGAGACCTCGATCCGTCGTACTCGCATTTTTCAAATCATTAACAACCTGCCTTGATAAACAGGAGAATGTTTATGCCAACGACATCGAATCACGCTTCGTCTCGGTATTCGCGCAGAGCAACGTGGCGCCCGCAACCTTCGGCAGGGTTCACCCTCGTCGAGTTGCTTGTGGTGATCGCCATCATCGGAATCTTGGTGGCCCTCTTATTGCCCGCTGTTCAAGCGGCCCGCGAGGCGGCCCGGCGTACGAGCTGCGTCAACAACGAAGTGCAACTCGCATTGGCCGCCCATAGCTACGAGTTTCACTTCGAAACGCTTCCACCGGGCGTTACCAATCCGACCGGACCGATTCGCAACGAGCCGCAAGGTTTGGATATCAGTTGGATCGTGAAAATTCTCCCGTATATGGAAGAGAATACACTATTCAAGAACTTTGATATGTCGCTGGGAGCCTACGCTCCGGCCAATGCCAAAGTGAGAGCCGCCGAGATTTCCACGATCCAATGTCCCTCCGAGGGAAACGAGTTCTATAACAAAGATCATACCATTGCCAATGGCAGCTACGTTGGTTGCCATAACGATCTGGAAGCTCCAATCGATAAAGATAACCATGGTTTGCTGTTTCTTAATAGCAAAATCCGATACAACGAGATCGAAGATGGCAGCTCCAAGACGCTGCTCCTGAGCGAGGCGCGCGTCAGCAACAACGAGCTAGGCTGGGTATCTGGCACCCGTGCAACACTCCGCAACACGGGCACAAAGCCAAATGCAGATTCGAATCGCGAGGAAGCACCCGTAGCGGATGATGATCAAGAACAGAACAAGCAAAAAGTAAACTCGCTCGAAGTAGGCGGCTTCAGTAGCCGCCACCCTGGAATTATCAACGTAGCCTTTGCCGACGGCTCGGTTCGAGGAATTTCCGACACCATTGACTTACAAACCTTTCAGCAATTAGGCAACCGAGCAGACGGTCAGATTATGAAGCCGTTTTGATCTACAGCAAATTATCCAAGCAGAACCACAGGTTAGCGCCATGGAACCCTCTCCCTTCGGGAGAGGGCAGGGTGAGGATGTCTTGATTTCGCGCTCTTTCCCCTCAACCCTTTCCCGAAGAGAGAGGGAGAATTCTAAAACGCGTTCTTAGGCAGGTAATCGAGTGAACCCATTCCGCGCGGATTACTCTTCCGCCAAGAGCTGTTCAATCTGACGCTCGGCCACTTTCTGGTTGCCGGCTCCTTGCCAATCCAATTCACCGTACCACCAAAAGCGAAGGCGTCCCTGCTTGTCGATTATATAAACGCTCGGCCAAATGCCGTTGCTCCAGGCCTGCCACATTTTGCGATCCTTATCCACAGCGACCGGGAACGTTAGCTCGTACGATTTCAACGATGCCGCGAGAAGGTTGTTGTCCTGCTCACGTTTTGTCTCCGGCGTGTGGATTCCAATAATGGTTACGCCTTTGCCCGCCAGGCGTTGGTGCCAATCCTTGTACCAGGGATAATTGTGAATGCAGTTGATGCAACCGAAGGCTAAAAAGTTCACGACGACCACTCGACCACGAAGAGATTTCATCGTGACCGGCTCGGAGTTTAGCCAGGCTTCGATCCCCTCGAATTCTGGAGCGTCGGCCGGGCTGGCCTTTACTTTCGTTAAATCGAACGGAGCGCCGACAGCAGCCGCGTATTGGGCGATTTGCTGCTTATTGAGTATGGCTAATACGCGTTGCTGCTGATCCCGCTGTAGCGCGGCCACGCTTTTCTGCAATTCATCCGAAGTGCCGTCTGTATTTGTCTTTCTCAGCTCTTGCAACCTAGTTGCGATTTCATCGGTCGCAGTGGTGAGATCATGTATCTGCTGCTCCGTCAAATGGAGCTTCGCCGAAATATCCTTGCGAAGGAGCGACTTATAACCCTGAGCCTGCAAGACGAGGTTTGTCAGACGCGCTCGTTGTTTTTCACTTAGGATTTCCTTGAAGTGCTGACGCAATGCCTGCAATTCGGAACTAACCGTTTCGTTGGCGCCACTTGGGCTGACATCGCGAATTGCGAGCAACAAACGGTTATGTTTTTGTAACAAATCGGCGAGCACGCGGCGCTGTTCGTCGGAGAGTTGAAGCTCGGCGCGAACAGAGCCATCGCGGATCAACAGAATCACCGGGTCAACGACCGGCTTGCGATCGGTCGTGGTCTTAGCATTTTCTTTGGCAATCGACGATGACGATTCTTGCCCGTCAGCGGTCACCGGCAGAAACAGAACGCCGAATAGAATAGCGTTTGCCCAGACGACATGTATAAGCGAACTCGACGCCGCTGCAATAAGTCGGTTCCAACGCCGGCTGAGGGATGATGGGATCCGTGAAGCAACAATCGCAATATACCTTCGCCATGTCAAAGCCTCGCTGCGCTGGGGCTACGACTTGGCTATTTAGTGGCGGTTCCGAAAATCCAGATGCCCAAGCATACCCGGAAGCAGCGGCAGATGAAAGGTCGTCCAATTACACGGGAAGAGTTCGAGCGTATGCTGACCGTTTCTGAGAAGGTACGCCCAGATGACTTCCGACACTGGAAGGGTTTTCTGGAAGGGCTGTGGCTTTCAGGTTTGCGATTGGGCGAAGCTCTTGCTCTGAGCTGGGAGCATGATGCTGGGTTCGGTGTCGAAGCTTCGGGCAAGTATCCGTGCTTCGAATTTCTGCCGAGTCGGAAAAGGGATTCGAAGATCGAAGACTGCCGATGCCCCCAGATTTTGCTGATTGGTTAATGCAAACTCCGACGAGCGAGCGGGAAGGGAAAGTTTTCAGCATCGCTCGACTTGGTATGCGTCTCGACTCGGTAAGCAAAGTGATTAGCCGCCTGGGGAGATTGGCTGGTGTTGTTGTCAATCGTGAGCAGGGCAAGTTCGCGTCAGCTCACGATTTGCGTCGAGCATTCGGCACTCGGTGGGCTTCGCAACTAAAGCCGGTGGAGTTGCAACAAATCATGCGTCATGCCTCGATCAACACCACGCTTGGATACTATGTGCTAGTAGAAGCGGATTCGTTGGCGGAGCGGCTGCGAGAGCAGTACGAGGGGCTAATCGGCACACGAACCGCTGTAAAAATGCAAGATTCCTCGCATTAAGGAGTATCTACGGTTCGTTGGATAATACAGCAAACTCCATTGATACCAGACAAATTGACTTTAAAATGGGGAGGGAGTGGTGTTCTGGTTAGGGGCAACACGTCGCTTCAAACGGATGCGTGTGCTGTGCGTACCGCAAAGTGGATTTGTTCATTCGAAGAAGATGCTCGCAGCTTCCGCTGATGGAAGTATGGGATATCCAATGATGCGGTTGATCCACACTCTCGTTCTTGGCAATTTGTTGCTGGCCGCGTTGAGCGGTGAAGTGATCGCTGCCATCATTACGACGGGCCATGTTAACCCGTTCTATCCATTCAGCCACCCCGATCCATGGAATACCCCCGTACTTTATGTTGGAAGCAACTCGCCCGGTACCTTGGCAATTACTGATGGCTCGGTGGTCAGTAGCACCGTATCGGGTGTATTTATAGGAATTAACACAGGTGCGTCGCCAAGTTCCATTCTGGTTGATGGAGTAGGGTCAAAATTGATTACCACCGGCGTTACGGTGGGGGATGCGTCGGCCACGCTTACCGTCATGAATGGTGGTAGCGTCACTTGCGAAGGGGTTCGAATCTATGCGGCAGCGCCCAATGTGGCGAGCGCGACGGTTGGTGGTGGTGTCGGCAACTCGAGTTGGGCGATTTCTGGGCGGCTAGAAGTCAACTTAGGCACGCTAAATATCATTGAGGGAGGGAACGTTTCAACCACAACCGCGATTCTCGGCAACACTGTCGGCGGGGTTGGCACGGTGAAAGTTGGCGGAGAAACTGGACTCGCAACGTGGGCGATTTCCTCGACTTTAACGATAGGGTCAGCGCAGAGTTCAGTATATATTAACCATGGCGGTCTGGTGAGCGTCGCTCGGATTGAGGTCGGTTCGGGAACCATTTCACTCGACGACGGAACGTTACGCGTGACGTCGACCAGTAGCATACAAAGCAAAATCTATCTGAACTCTGGCGGCGGTACTATCGATGTGCCCAGCTCGGTTGCCGTCGTTTCTACGTCGAACACCATTTCTGGACCTGGAGGTCTGCAGAAATCTGGACCATCAAAACTTTTACTTTCGCACCCTCTGATTACATACAGTGGTGACACCACTATCCGTGCGGGGACGCTCGCTCTTTGCAACTCGTGCCCTATTGCCGACAGCCCAACAATCAACGTCTTCAGCGGCGGCAGCTTTGACGTTTCCGCAGTTACGCGTGGCCGGAGTTCCGATGGCTCACGCTTCTCACTTGTCGATGGCCAGACGCTTAGAGGTAATGGAACTGTCATTGGCTTCACCAATGTGGCTGCTGGAGCGGTAGTTTCGCCGGGCGAGTGTGTCGGCTCGCTTCATACAGGCGGCGTCGCATTTGCGTCAGCAGGTAGCGTTTACCGCGTCGAGATCGACCTCGGCTCGAACCTCGGAGCCGACCTGTTGGACGTCACGGGTACGGTCAGCCTCAACAGTTCGACGCTCGATATTGGCCTTCTGAATGTCGCGTCGATGAATAATGCCTCGCAGACATTCCTGGTCATTCAAAACGACGGCGATGGGGCCACTGGTGACCCGATCAGCGGCACGTTTGGGGCCATCACTGTCGGGCCGGGCTTTCTCGCTAGTGTGGACTACGCGTTTGACGGAGTCGACGCACTCGGCAGAGTAGGCAATGGGAACGACGTTGCTGTAACTCTGACGGCCGTGGCGGTCCCAGAGCCGGCATCGATCGCCCTCTGCATGTTGGGATTTGGCAGCTTTGGCAGGGGGAGACGCCAACCCGTGTAGGAGACAGCGTAAGGCGTACGCGGTGACCCGATCGGTGACCTAACCGGATTTTCGGATCCGGCCCAACTTGCAACGGATGCACGACGACAATAAAACGCCTTCATTTAAGCGATAAGCTAAATGAGCCCGGCGGGATTCGAACCCACGACCTACGGATTAAAAGTCCGTTGCTCTACCGACTGAGCTACAGGCTCAAAGTGTTATGCAATAACACCTTGCGGCAAGGGCCAGACGGTCATTGCGAAGGGTGGTCCAAAAAGCGTGCAGAGTTTCAACCCATTACCGCATTCCACGGTAGTAGGTACTGCACACTGATAGGACACCTTCCGATGCGCCAGCCGAAACCATTCTACCGCAAACAGACCCGGTCTTTCTACGTCCAACTAGATGACCGTCAAATAAATCTTGGCCCCGATGAAACCGAAGCGTTTCGGCGTTGGCATTTGCTCATGGCCGGCGCGGATGAATCCGTAATTTCGGCCATGAATGAGCCGGTCAAGCCTATTGACAAGCCGCAGGTTATTACGGTTCGGCAACTCGTTAAGAGTTATCTGGGCTGGCAGGATGGTCAATCGAAATTAGCGGCCCGAACCAAGCAATGGTATAAGTCACACCTAAAATCATTTGAGAGTGTGGCGGGTGATATTGTTGCCGATGACGTGACGCAAGCCGACATTGATAGTTGGTTTGAAAAATGTGGGGAAGGGTGGCGCGACAATTATCGGCTTGGATGTTTTCGCGCGCTGTCGCGGCTCTACAACTGGGGCCGTAAGCGGAAGTTTGTGAAGGATAATCCGATTCGCGGCATGGAACGGCCGTCATATCAGCCGCGAGATTGCTATCTGACGAATGAGCAATGGCAAACCATCATCGGTGGAACCAAGAATGAAGCCCTAAAAGATATTTTACTTTTTATCCGGCACACTGGTTGCCGCCCGTTTGAAGCCCGCTGGGCTGAAACTAGGCACTTTGACGGAAAGTGTATTGTTTTCGACCGCGACGAATCGAAGGGCAAGAAAACGCGCCGAGTTCTAATTCTGGATGACGTGGCGCTCGCAATCGTCAAGCGTCGAATTGCGGAGCAAGGCGACGGGCCGATATTTCGCAAGGCCAACGGCACCGCTTGGACAGGGCCAAACCTTGGGCAGTGTTGCAGCAGGCTTGCCCGCGCTGTGAAGATTCCATTCTCGCCCTACGTTCTACGGCATACAGCGGCAAGCAATCTTTTGGTTGCATCCCGCGATGCCGTGACCACGGCCGCCATCCTTGGCCATACCGATGTAAAGATGCTGTCCAAAGTGTATGGCCATTTAGACAAGCATCCAGAGCACTTGAAACGGCTGCTAGATGAAACGAATGGAATGGCCACTTAGGCCACTTGCGCCGATTCTGGCGGCCTGAGTTGCAATCTTTGAAGCTGCTCAAATTTTTCTCAACCAGTTTGAGCATTCCACGGTAGTTAGTCTCAGCAAGGGACCATCGTCACGGTCCCGATGACTAAGACAACTTTGGAGTAACAACAATGCAGCTATTATCCGCAATCGCTCGTCGCTTTCGACGGCGGCCCGAACCAAAGCCTGTAGCCCAGAGGATTACTACCGCATGATTACAGAAGAGTCTTTTCAACCCCTGCCCAACGGTTCCGATTCGACGGAAGGGGAATTGCTAACCCAGCTATTCGCGCAAACGCATCAATGCACTGCCGGGATGTTGCTAGCCTACGTAGGCAAGCACAACCCCACCGTTAAGGAAACGCTAGATGCCTTGAAGGATGTAGCGTTAGTCTGGCGAATGGAAGCCGAGCGATTTCTGAAAGAGAATGCGTGACTCGCAACGCCCGGCCAACAGCCGGGCGTTTTTGTTTGTACGATAGACTTTTCCTGCGATAGCACTGCTACATAAACATCATTCGGTGGTCCACCCGATCAACTCTACAGGGGACTCCGCATGAAAAGTTTGCTAGCATTCTTGCTACTCGCCACAACGACCTACGGCCAATGGTATACCGACATTGACCTGATGGCGATGAGGATTCAATCGCCAGTGACCGGCACGAACTTCGACGACTACTCATTCTCGCCCCGCATTGAACTAGGCTATGAGTTCAACACCTACGGAGTGCGAACGCGATATTGGCACTACGATGATGAATTCAAGGTCGCGCCGCCGGCCCGCCTCGGTTTCGATTGGAACGTCTTCGACCTGGAAGCAACCAAGCGGATCGGTGACATTACACTCTCGGGCGGTCTGCGGTTTGCTGACGAAAGCATCGAGGCTCCCGGCTACAACGTCGCGAACATTGACGTTGATGGATCGTCGGCTGACACCACTCAATTCGGTGTGACATTCGCGGCCGATGGGAATACCGCGCTCGTTGGTGGTGAGGGTTGGGGCCTGTCGGCCGTCTACGGCGGCCGGCTGTCGCTGCTTCAGGGTGACTGGTCCTGGAATAGCAGCCAAAACACTTTGCTCAAGACGATTGGCGAGTATCAAGGCGACACGCAACAAGTAATCGAGTGCAATGTCGGCCTGGAAGCTCGCTATGGTTGCGCCTTCACCCGATGCGGCCTTGAGATGCAACGCTGGGAGAGCAACGCCATTGCCCGCCGTGGTTGGTATGATTTAGGGTTTCTGGGAATCGGTGCAACCGTGGGCGTGTGCTTTTAATTTGCCAGAATGGCAGCTACAGGATGCCCCAGGAATTGCGCCGACGGGTCAAGGCGATTGTTGATACGTCCGAAATGGCGTATAGAAAAAGCCCGGCTGCTTTGGCCGGGCGTTTTCGTTTCTGCCACTCTGCTACAATTCGAGCATGGAAACTTTCTCTGTACGCCTGCATTCCCGTTTCCAAAGACGATGATCAGAATACGATATTTCTGATGAAACCGAGTTACATTTGGTTTTAGAACCGGCCCACTGCAATAGGGGTGGCTGGTGGCTATACTTTAGCTCTGAGGCGTATAACCAAACTCATGTATCGGAGGCAAGCTAATGCGCGGTTACATCGTCGGCTTGACGCTTCTCGGATTCTGTTTTGAAGCGCAATGTTGCTGGGCGGGTATCACGACACTCGGTCCCCTTCCGTATCTATCGAAGGCCGACAGTCCCTTCCCTGTGAACGGCACCGATCCCAACTTCTACCTCGAAGATTTCGAGGATGGCCAACTCAATACGCCGGGGATTTCTCAAGGAATATCGGACCCCTTTCTCCAAGCAATTGTCCTTCCGCCAAGCCTCGTCACCGATTCCGTTGACGCGGATGATGGGGCGATTGATGGCAATGGTCAAGGGGGTCACTCTTTAGCATCAGTAACGACTCTATCCGACCTCCTGTCCCCGCCAACCTATTTCTTCCTGATGGGGTTCCAATTTAATGAATCGGAGCTAGGTTTCCTGCCGAACGCCTTTGGGTTCGTTTGGACGGACGGCCCTGCGCCCGGCTCGCTTTTGATGTCCGTGAGGACCGCCTCTGGTGCTGAGTTTCAAACTGTGTCATTTACCAATCTTGGCGATGGTAGCCGAGAGGGCACGACTGCGGATGATAGATTCTTCGGCGTAGTAGCAGACGAAGGTATCACGGGAATAACAATCTCAGGACGGTATACCGGCACTTTGTTATCCGACCAATACATTGAGATTGACCATTTGCAATACGGGCAACTCGTCCCCGAACCGACAGCGTTTGGGCAGATACTACTTTGTATCGGGATCATTCTGACCATGAACTCTCGAAGACTGGCGAATCTTCGTACCTGTTCAGCGCTCACATAAAAGCATTCAGCGTCAAGCAATGCGCATGAAAAAAGCCCCGACCGAAGCCGGGCATAGTTTACGGCGCAAATTCACGGCGCAATACGGCGCAGGTGTCGCCAGGATCGGCCGCACCAAATGTCAGATACCGTTTGCCGGCTGACTCGGAACCGACTGGCGATTACCCGCTGTAGCAGCTTCCCGCGAAGCGCCAGAATCGCCCTAACGTCGTCTTCCGTCAGCCTAGCCGTACCAGCGGCTTCACCCCTTGCCGTGCGCCGCTGGTGCGACTGAGCACTACTACAAACGTACAAATTCGCGACTCGGCAACTACGGCCGCGCCGAAACTTGACGTACTGGCCCGGCTTCAAGCCGAGCCATGCCCGTGCAATGATCCTATGCCGACGCTGGCGATTTAGTATCCCGGCTGTCGTTATCTTCCCGTCGCGTTTAATGCGGCCGTGGTCGCTGGCTTCAATCCCGCGCATGCCCGGTACTCGTTTCCAGCGTTCCATTTTACGCCACCTAACATTCTTAGTTTGCCGATTGCGCGGCCAGATTTGTTACGCCACCTTTGACCACTTGCGCGAAAATTTTCTGCGCACGCAATCTGCAAAACAAGATACGCGAATCACGTTGTCGTTAGCTTAGGTGGCGTAAAACGAAATTCCGCGCGATGAGCAAGCGATTGATTGCGCTTCGGTGGCGCGCGCCATGTAGAGTTGAAGTATGCAAGCGACTTACGCCAACTACCGCGAATTTCACGTTTACGAGCGCGTGCTCGTTATGCGGGATGGTCGGCGAGTTGCCTATGTCGGCCCAGTAGCTGCAACCATCGTTGCAGCGATGAAAGCCGCCGGAGTGATTATCAGATGAGCTTGGAACGAAATGGGATTATGGCTGCGTATTGTTTTAACCAACCGACAAGCGAAGTAGCGCGAACGCTGAATGTGTCAGAGCGCGAACTAAACAAGGCAATCCAAGATGGAATTGCCGAGATAAGGGCACAATTCCCGCCTATTCCACCGACCGCTGAAGAGATTCAAGCGGCCGTTGCCGCACTGCCAGAATTGGAGCGTCAAGTTATCATCCTGACCTATGATGAAAACCTGAAGCGCAGAGAAGTCGCAAAGCGGCTTGGCCTGAAACAAATGCAAACGAAAAGACTGTTTGAAAGTGCAATCCAAATGCTGGGCAAAGAACTTTGGGCAGCTTAATTCAGAGCGGCCAGCGACTCTACGGGGTCGCTGGCCGCATATATTTTCCAATGGGGCGATTGCAATTGAATTAATACTTGACCCGGCGTAATGCGTTGACGTTTGCCGCTCCGATGTAACTCCGATACAAGGCTTTGCAGAAATGCCGTGCGGTCACTCGCCAGCATCTTGCGGCGTACAAGCCGCTTTACACGACTGGCTTTAATCGCCATTCTTTCAGCCGTTTCAGCTTTGATCGGAACCATGCTTTGATTCTCTCTTTTGCCGACTTCCGATTCTCAAGCGCCGCATAGCTGGCTTGCAACGTCGCAATCTGCAAACGATTCAACGCAGCTTCGTTTTTCAAATCGCAGACTTCGCTATCGCGTTCTTTAATGGTTGCATCTCTCCGGGCAACCACCCTGTTGAGATTCTCAACATTCGACTTCCACCCGTCAGCTTTCTTGAGCGCGTCCACGTAGCTTTGTGAATAGATTAGATGGCGCTCACAAGCGGCCAGCATTTCATCGCGCTGCGCTCTAATCAATCTCAATTCATCAAAGCGAATTTCGCAGCCAAGTTTCACCGGCACATTCGGATCATAGGGGGCTGACGGTTCACCCGGTCGAATATCACGCGAGACTAGCGTATGCGCAAACTGACACTGCGACATTAAGCCTAGCCCATCCCGATGGGTGCTGGGCAGAACGAACCAAGTGCGAACTACTTTGCCTTCGCCGTCAATTTCTTCCGCAACTACAACTGGCTCGGATTCCCCACCGGTTGATATGATGCTGCGGTCGGTTTTACTAGAACCGCGCGGCAAACAGCCTTGGTATTCTCGCAGATACGCGAAGCCCGATAAGTCGCAGAAAGATTCGATTCGATTCGGAATCATAGATTCACCTTGTAAGAAAAAAGCGCGGGACGTAGCAGTGATTTGCATAAAAGCTGCTCGTTTCCCGCGCTTCGCATCATGGCAGCCGACCACCCACCGCACCCAACCTTTGGCCGCTGCTGTTGATCCATGATGCTTGATTTAGGCCGCCGACGCGGCTTGTAAGCCGTATCGGCGGATATACTCGTCGTGATAGAAAAGAATCGGCCGACGGATACCGTCGCCATCGCCATCTAATTCGATAATTAGATTCGACGTAAACTCTTGCTGTTGTTTCAAACACTCTCGGCGCTTCAAAGGGTTTCCGTTGTGCCGGAACTTCGTTCCGGTAATCGGGCATTGAATCGAGCGCCGACGATTGATGTAGGGAATCAGCATTTAGACCCTCAATTGAACCGCGCCGCGCCGAAGCGCCCGATTCATTTCGGCCGCAATTTGCTTTGCGATTAAATCGCCGTTTGTGCCGGGCGCAGCGTTGACAGTAATTCCGCCAAGATTCACGGTACTGGTTGAGCCAAGCTGTTGAACCGTAGTTTCGGCTCTACTGGGTGCGCTAGCGTTGATCGACGGTTGAATTCCTAATCGACCAGCGGCCACGGCCGCGCGCTCGAATGAGACCGCAATTCGTTCGGCCATTGTTGCGCCGCTACTAATCGCATTGGCTGCTGACGTAAATGGCGTCGGCTGAATGCTGTCGATTACCGCTTTGATTCGCTGCAATTCTTGAAGCGTTTCGGGAGGAACTTCAACAGCTTTGGTTCGCTGCGATTGCAACTCTTTCAAGAGTGGTAGCGCTTTGATGATTACCGCGAAGTCTTCCAGTAAAAACGGTCGGCGGCCGACACCGAAGAAACCTTGCGCGCTTTGTTGCGCACTCTTCACCTTTTCCAATAGTCGCTGAATATCATCTTCAGTAATCTGTGACGCTGCCGACACTGCGCGGAAGTCAGTAACGAAAGAACGGAAGCCGTCACCTACGTTTGAAGTGTCAGCGCGCAAGCTGGCGTCAACCTTATCAATGACTTTGTCGATTTCGGAAAGCTGTAGCTTTATCTCAGCGGTCGCTTGCTTTGCGGCATCCGATTGTGAGAATTGTTGCTGAATATCAGCAGCCCGCTTTCGGGCTTCATCCAAGCCGAACGATACTTCATCCGGCGTCTTGAATGTTCGGCCTAATGCTTGCTCAAGCGCCGTAACATCAAAGCCCAGCTTGACAGAGAATTTGTCAAAGCTTTGGGTAAGCTGGGCTTGTATCCGCTTGGTTTCTGAATCGACTTTGAGCGCCAGCTTAATTGGATCGCGCTGCAATTCATTTTGGAATCGACTGACAAAATCAGATAAGCCTAGAACTTTGGATACGTCTAAATCTTTCGACGATAGCGCGATGTTTTGCAATTCGGCGAGCGCTTTTTGACGATTCGCTTGTCGCTCCAAGAGTTGATCTTGGGGCAGCAGCTTATCGCCATCGAACAAATTGAGATTGTCTAGTAGC
>CAZGMU010000015.1:0-6535 GCA_964526975.1 uncultured Planctomycetaceae bacterium | reverse complement strand
GATTCGCTTGTTGTTTATCGCGCTCTTTATCCAACCCGGCAACGCGTTTCGCTTGCAATTGCTGCAATGCGCGTTCAGTATTGATGCGCTGCTTTTCCAAGTTGTATAGCTGATTCGCCGCTCGCAATTCCAAGAATCGTTGCCCGGTAGTTTTGGCAACTTCCGATGCGCGCTCATTAGTCGCCTGAGCCGTATCAAATTGCGCAAGAGAACGCTGTAAGCCGCGTTCATCGCCAGCTTGCGCGGCAGCTAATATCGCCTTACTAGCGGCTTGCGCCTGTTGTTGAGCGCGTGTTGTCAGCGCCAATACTTGTTGCGCCGCGCTAAGTCTTCCAATCGACTGATCGAAACGGCGCTCATTCTGGCCAGTTTGAATATCCGCAACCCTGAATTGCGATTCAGTTGCAATTTGCCGGGCTTCGTCGGAAGATCGGGCGAGCGCATCCACCATCCGTTCACGAGCGCGGATAATGTCATCTACACTGGCTTTCGTATTACCGACAAGCGCAGCATTCGCGGCTTTCAGGTTATCACGGTCTTTCAGATAGGTTTTATTTAGCTCCGCGACAGTTTGAAGCGCATCACGCACCCGCTCTTTATTCGCGTTGTCGGCGGCTGCCAGTTTTTCCGACTCAGCTTTCTTGAATTGTTCAAGGCTTTTCTTTGACGCCCGTTCGATTTCGGCGAACGCTTCAATCTGCTTTCCGAAGAATGCCGAATCAATAGCGCGGCCAGCGCTACTCGCAATCCCCAAAGCGGCAATTGCCGCGCCCAATGGTCCTAATCTTGTGGCTAATAACGCCGACGCCGTTGAAGCTGCGCGAGCACTAACAGCGTATCCGGCGAGCGCTGCACTAACAGCGAATACGGCCGGTGTCATAACCTTGACCGTGGCGATTACGTTGTCAGCGCCACCAACAAAGTGAGTTGCGTCAGCAGCAGCTTTCAATAGCCCTTGGCCTAGATCGACTGTCAAAGCATTGCGTAGCTTGTTGATTTCACTTGTAACCCGCTCAGCATCGGTAGCTGTCGCTTGCAAGAATTTGCTTTCGGCGAATGCTGCGCCGGCTTTGCGACCGTCTTCAAGGTTGCGGGCAAATGTTTGCAGGTGGTCGCCGGTCAGAGCCAGAGCGCCGCCAACGCCGCGAACATTCGGGAACAACTTGGCAAGCGCGGCCGATGTACCGTCCGTTGAATTGGCGAGCGATTGCAGCAGCTTCGGCAAGCCAAGCGTTTGAACGGCAGCTTCAGCGCTGCTAAATCCAAACTTTTGCAGGGCGGCCGACATTTCCGTTGTTGGCTTTGTTAGACCGGTAATCACGCCGTTCAACAACGTAACGGCCTCAGAGTTTTTGAGACCGGTAGTTGGTGGCCGTGGCAAGCGCGGCATTGACTTCTTCCAAGCTAATGCCAAGTTCAGCAGCCCGTGGCGCGACGCGACCGAATTGATTGGCCAACTCGGAAGCCGAAACCCGGCCCTGACGAATTGTCTCAAAGAAGCCGCCCGCGATACGGTCGGCGTCATCGACGGTCAAGCCATAACTGTTGATTGCGGCTGAGAGAAGATCGACCGATTGCGCGAGAGTCGAATTAGTCGCTTTGGCAAACTTCGCAGCAGATTCGGTCAGCTTCAGGCTATCGTTGAAGTCGCCAACATCGTTACTGAGGGCTTGATATGTACCGGCTGCCGCTTCGAGCAATGGGATATTGAGATTGTCCGAAATAGAACGGACGTTCTGCGCAATCTCAGCGAAATTCTGGCCACCCGATATGGTCGCGATTTCTGCAATCTTGCGTTGAAACTCTGCGGCTTGCTCCGCTGTGTCCTGAAACTCATCTTTTACGATTCGCAACCCCGAAATCACTGTTTGGGTAAAAGTGATTCGGCTCAGCAGTTGCATCGACGTAGTGAGTTTGCCGAATTGTCGATTTGACTCTGCCGCAGCTTCAGCTACATTGACGCGCAATCCTGCCGCCAGTTTGTTAGTCGCGGCTTGCGTTGAACTGCTACTGACATTGAACGTGCGCAATTTGTCCGAAAGCTGGTCAATATGACCGCCGAAGGAATCGAACGCTTTGTTGAGCTTGGCTAATTCTGCAAGTGCTTGCGCAGCGTCAAAGCCAAGTTGTTGCTTTATTTCGTCAGCCATCTATGTTCCTTGTGCGCAGAATGCGCAGAAAAGAGAAGCGCCGCGCCCGCTTGCCCTTCGCGTGCTGGGTAAATGCACGCACGGGCGCGGCGCTATGATTTATTGCATCAATGATTGAACAGGAATCGATTTGCCGTACCGGCCAGCGGTATCGGCTTGATGCTTTGCCAAATTCTGCTCAGCAGCTTCGCGGGCTTGCGGAACCCTTGGGTCATATTCTTCTATATAGCCGTCAGTCTTATTGACAAACTGCATCATGCCGCTTGCGCGTTTGATATGGGAATACGATTCCTTAGACGGCGCGGGCAATGGTTGCTCGAAACGATCATCCGCAAACGATTGCTTGAGTTGCTGAAGCTGGGCAATCTGATTGTCGATGGCTGATTGCCGCTCATTCGTGATTGAATCGAGATACTCAACATGCTCTTTATTCAGAGCTTGAAAAGTCTCACGGTCATTGGCCTTGGCCGATTCCTGCATCTGAATCGCACGGAGCCAAGCAGATTGCGGGTAGGATGAATCCCACCGCAGTCGTTCAACCGTTTGCGCCGCGACGTTGTTCATCTCTCGATAGACTGGATCAGTCGCCAGCTTATCGGCTTGTTCGGCAGAGGCTTTTGATTCTTCGGCGCGCTGTTCGCGTTCGGCGTGCATTCGCTTCCGAAACTCTTGCTTTGTTTCGCGCGTCCGGCCATCGGGGTAAGTATGTCGGGAAGCTTTAGCGAGTGTAGCACTCGCTTCATTGCTCTCTTCCATCCATCGGGGTGACACTTTGAGTATTTCGGCTTGCTCCGCTTTGCGCCGATCTTCTTTGCGCGTGATTGATCCACGGGCGATTTCTTCGGCAGTCAAAGTGCGGCCGATTTTGGCTTCGATTTCTTTTCGTTGTTCACTTGTCATTTCTTACTCGATTGAAGTTTCATTTCGTCGGAAGTGATTCGGATAAGGGCGTCGGCATCCATCGGCCTTGATCGAACCGGCACTACCTGCACCGGTTCCGACTCTGGTTCCGGCGCGGGTGTATCGTCGGTTTCGAGTTGTTTCAACACTCGCAACCGATCTTCGCCAGTGCCTTCCCGGTAGAAATACTTTTTACCGGTTTTGATGCTAACGAGATGCGGGCGCGGTTTATCGTCTGCGTAAAACATTTCGTACCTCTGTGAAACTCAGTCGCCGATTCCGAATCACGAATTGCGTGAGGACAATTCGGCTCAGCAGTTGAACGCTTGTGGTTAGGCGGTCACTCGGTTCATCGTCGCTGATTCTCAATTACGCTGTTCAAGTCAAACTTCATGGCACGAATCGCCGTTGACCGAGGGTCAACCCCGAGCGCAACAAGTCGATTGATTACTGATTGCGCGGCGCTAGGATCGGTGGCGCTTGCGTTCGGCTCAAGCGCGTGCAAGATCGTACACAGGGCATACCCCAGCTTTGCGCCGACCGTCGGCGCGTTTGGCCCCAAGCCCCCGTCTTCAATTGTTTTTTGATAGATGCTCATACTTGTTCCTTTATTCCGAGACCGTAAACGACATACTGGCCGTTGTTAGAAATCTCGAATCCGAATTGTTGTAACTGTTGAATGACTTCGGCGCGCTTCATACCGCACGCGCGAACGAGTGCCGACAACTTGCAACTGAGGCCGTCAGCCTGGATACACTCCCTTTTGATGAATGCTCTTAATGGCGAATCGGGCATTCGCGGCGATAGGCCAATGATCCAGGCTTGGTTAGCGGCGTTAGCAATCGTGAAACCGCGCCGCGCTAACTCCGCGATAACTTGGCCGCGAAACAGGTTGTAGCCGGCCGCGTTCAGTTCGCGCTTGAACGCCCGAAGTGTCATGCTCCCTTCGCGCGCAAAACGATTCAGAAATTCATCCATTGGTAACTCCGATGCTGGCGGGTTGCAGGTTGCGGGTTGCAGGTTGCGGGTTGCAGGTTGCGGGTTGCGGGTTGCAGGTTGCAGGTTGCGGGCAAGAGTTGCCCAGAGAATTTCGCCCTACTTTGAAAGGACGCAAAATCAGTAGAAAATGCTCAGCGAACTTTCAACAATTTCACTGGTTCACTGTTGGTTCACTGGTTCAACGCGGAGTGAACCAGCAGTGAACCAGTGAAGCGCTACAATTCCCGAAGATTAGCGGGTGGTTCACTAGTTGCGGGTAGCTCCCTACTTTTCCACATTCCCCCACCATATATAACAACACACACAAATGTTAAAATGTGTGTAAGCGCGTATATATAAAAGGAATGCAATAAACCGCATAGCGCCCCGCAACTAGTGAACCATCTTCATTTTCTCGGCAAATAGTTGCAATAGCTGGTTCACCCCGCGTTGAACCACTTAGCGCACCGCAACTAGTGAACCATCTTCATTTTCTCGGCAAATCATGCAGTTCGTGGTTCACCACGCGTTGAACCAGCTGGGGAACGCGCGACTAGCTCGTAAGACTTTTCTGCTGCTGTTACAAATGACGCGAGCTTTCCGCTGTCAGGTAGTTGCAAATGACCTGTGACTTCCACGCGGGGTTGATGCGCCGGACAAATTGATTCTTTACGGATGCTACAACCCGCAGAATCGGCATGATCGCTACAGCCCCGCGTTGACTCGCAATCGCAATGTCTCGGAGCACCGACGCAACTGATATTTCTCTGCCTATCGGTAGTGAAAAGCAAAGGATTTGGAATCCGTATGCCGTTTCGGCCTGTTCGTTTGCTGATTGTATGAACGGACAGGGTGGCAAAGCGTTGTAGGAGTACTCGCAGCTTGCGGGTGGTAGGGGGTGGGGTCAGTTCTCCGCGTTGTGACGAATGTCCGTTTGGCACGCGGTACGCAGCCCTATTGGCGTCGGCGCTGATCGAAAGTAAGTGCTCACCGCGTTGATTCCGATCTTTAACCCGCCTGACTCTTCAATCTCGAAACTAGCCGCTGGTCTCACAGCTTCGATTCTGGCGCACTCTGCGCATCAACCACGGCTCCGAAGTCGCAATTCATTTGCGGCTGACTAATCGCGTCCTACGTGATTGAAGTCACGCGGGGCAGTTTGTAGCGACAGCCACCGCGTCTAAATGGCAAAAAGTTCTTATCGGCGACCGACCAGCGTGGGCAATTCACGGTAGTTAGTCCTGAGCCGTGAGGCGTAACGAGTTTGTAGCAACCAGATAGAAACTAAATGTCAGAAGAACAATTCAACGAAGCGAAACGATTGCTCCAGGGTGGAATGAAACTGCGACCAGCAGCGCGGAGAGTTGGCGTTAGTCACGTTACGCTTTGGCGTCGGCTACAGAAAGAGTCTACGCAGAGATTGGCGGATTCAAAAGTGGCGACCGAATCCGGTTCCAACTCTGAAACAGATTCCGAGTTTGAACCGGAACCGTGGCGAACGATTCGACGCAATGAGAACGAAACAAGAAAACGAGACGGGTTGCCACCGCTTACCGAAGATCAATGGAACGCTGAGAAGAAACACATGGAAGAATGTCAGAAATCGACGGAACAAGCGTTGGATGGCTGGCAAACTTTTCCGACTTGGAAACCTACTTAATGTCGCACGTTGACAACGACATTTTCTACCAGCGCATTCGCGCCAGTGATAAAGCAGCCATCGACGAAATGATTCGGGGCAATCTCCCGCTCGTCAAAAGTCGCGTTGGCGAATTTCTTAAAGACTATCGCCGGTTCCGGCACTTATTCGATGACCTATACGGCGAAGGAATCTTAGCACTTACGCAAGTCGTCAAATCGTTTGCCGAATCGGAAGCTGACAAACCTACTAGCTACATCATTTCCAAGATTGACTACGCGCTTAAGAACTACGTCGATGCTGAGATTGGCGCGGGCTTTCTAAACCGGAATCAGGTTCAGTATCGCCGGTCTCGCGACCAGTCGTTGCCGAACCAATTGCCAATCGACGTTGCGAATCCACCCACCCGAATCTGGCAAAATGCAACTGGCCGGGTTGTGGGAAAGAACATTGAGCAAGAATTGCCAAGCGGCGAAATTCAGGACACCGAAATTCCGCCTAGTGAATTTGGTTTACCGAACGAATTTGAATTTGGCAAAGAGAAAAAGCGTGTCAGCCATACCGACGCTGAGCAGATTATTTCTCGATATAAGCAATCCGACGCGCAATCCGATCTACTCGACCAGATTCTAGCGAGTTGCGAATCCGATGAAGAGAAAGAGATTGTCCTACTCAGAATCGACGGCTATACCGATGCCGAGATTGGCGAGCGACTGGGAATCTCTCGGCAGACTGTGAATCGCCGCCGCAAAGAAATTGAAGACAGGTTCAATTCACGCGGCTAATCGCTGACGTGCGCCGACTCGGAATGTGGGGGCCTGTAAATCTTTTTGTGTCACGCCAGCACAATTGTCAGTTGTTGGTTCGT
>CAZGMU010000014.1:23928-25407 GCA_964526975.1 uncultured Planctomycetaceae bacterium | reverse complement strand
GAGTTGGGAATGGGGAGTGTGGAATGAGGAGTTTTCATTCCCCACTCCCCATTCCACACTCCCAATTTGCTTTCTCTGTGTCCTCCGTGTCCTCCGTGTCTCCGTGGTGAATCCCATCTGCCGAAGTGATTTTTGAGTCATCCCTTAGTGTAGAGAGATGGTGGAATAGAGCAAAGGATATGCCAAATGGTTCTTAAAGCAACGGAACGTGCATGAAAAAAACTTATAGCCATCACAGCCCATTCGTTGATTCAACCGGCACGGTGTTTCGCGTGTGGGCTCCCGAGCACGAACGAATCGAACTGGTGCTGGTTGATTCAACTGGCAGCGAGCTACAAAAAGTTGGGCTTAGTCGCGATGCAGAAGGTTACTTTTCAGAGCATGTGGCGGGAGTATTGCCCGGGGCGCTCTACTTCTACCGCATAGGCAATGATCCGAAGAAATATCCGGACCCGGCATCGAATTTTCAACCGCGCGGGGCTCATGGACCTTCGGAGGTGATCGATCATCGGCAGTTTGCCTGGACCGACGGGAACTGGCCTGGGGTGAAAATGCCTGGGCAAATCATTTACGAATTGCATATCGGCACCTTCACGGCGGAAGGCACCTGGCAAGCGGCGATGGAGAAGCTGCCGCATCTTCGCGATGTGGGAATCACGCTGCTGCAGGTGATGCCGGTCGCGGCGTTTCCCGGCAGGTTTGGTTGGGGATACGACGGCGTGCATTGGTTCGCGCCGACGCAGCTTTACGGACGGCCGGATGACATGCGGGCGTTTGTCGATCGGGCGCACACGCTGGGGATGGGCGTGGTGCTCGATCAGGTTTACAACCACTTTGGTCCCTCTGGAAACTATGCCACCAATTTTTCGAAGTATTACTTCACTGAAAAGCATCACACGGAATGGGGCGATGCGATTAATTTCGACGGGACGCTATCGGGGCCAGTGCGCGATTTCGTAGCCGACAACGCGGCGTATTGGGTGCGCGAGTTTCATATTGACGGCCTGCGACTGGACGCGGTACAGGCAATCCTCGACGACTCGGAAGAGCACATCGTCGCACAGCTTACGCGCACCGCGCGGAAAGCGGCGGGAAATCGATCGATCGTGATCTACAGCGAAGACGAGTTGAATCGTAGCGATCAGGTGCAACCGACGAACGAAGGAGGCTGGGGAACCGATGGCATTTTGAACGACGATTTTCATCACTCATGTCGCGTAGCGGCGACGGGGCATGCGGAAGCATACTACGCGGACCATGGTTATTTGTATCAAGGTCAATGGAACCCGCGACGAGCCAGGTATCGAGGCAGGCCTTCGGGCAATATCGCTGCCTCGAGCTTTGTGCATTTCTTGCAGAACCACGATCAAGTGGCGAATTCGGCGCACGGCTTGCGCACTCATTCGCTAACGACCGCCGGGCGGCATCGAGCGCTGACGGCATTGCTGCTTCTCGCGCCGCAGACGCCGATGCTCTTTA
>CAZGMU010000014.1:18138-23917 GCA_964526975.1 uncultured Planctomycetaceae bacterium | reverse complement strand
CGCATCGAATCCGTTTTACTACTTTGCCGACCACGAGCCCGATTTGGCGAAACTGGTATCGGCGGGACGGCGGGCGTTCATGTCGCAGTTTCCACGGCTCAAGTCTTTTGAAAATAACTTCGAATTGGCCGATCCCTCGGCGGAAAGCACGTTTCAGCAATCGAAGCTCGATTGGGCCGAGGCGGGGCAACACGCGCATGTAGTGCGACTCCATCGTGATTTGATTCGAATACGTAAGCAGGACCCCGTGTTTTCACGACAGGATCGGAGCGCCGTGGAGGGCTCGGTGATTAAGACCGAGGCGTTTCTGCTGAGGTTTTTCGGCGAGCAAGGCGATGATCGGTTGATATTGTTTAACCTGGGGCGCGACATCGAGTGGCGACCGGTTGCGGAACCGCTGTTGGCATCGCCGCCAGGGCGACGTTGGGAGATACTGTGGTCCAGCGAAGAACCATGCTATGGTGGCTGGGGAACGCCGCAGTTTGACGGCAAGGCGTGGCCTATTCCGGGGCACGCGGCGGTGGTGTTTCGCGCGACGCCTGCTTGAACAAGACAGGCGGTGTGAATGGGGCGACCGAACTGGTTATCCACTTCCGGCAAGTTGGGTTCGCTCGCTCTCGCTCTGGCCGACTATTTCTTTTCCGTGAGCTTGATGAGCACACCCTGCCCTGGCGCGATCCAAGTGTACTCACCTTCATAGGGAACGAGTGAACCGTCTAGCGTCGACACGAACTCCAGCTTGGTGACAGGCACATTGAATTGGGGCGCGCCGACGATGGAGCCGTTGAAGTCTTTGTTGACGATCATGATGTAACGGCTGCCGTCGGTATGTGTGAAATCGCCGACGAGCATTGGGCCCGGAATTGCTTTCACGAGGCACTTATCGTCGGGGCCGGTGCAACCGGCTGGCACGTTGCCGAAATGGTACGTGCGGTCGGATGTAAGTTGCAGCAGGGTGGGAGCGAGCTTGCCGACTTGCAAGTTGATCTGCCGGAGAATGCCCCACATCGGGGTTTCGTGGCCGAATTGATCGATTGGCCCATTACGGAAGTTGCCGACAGCGGGAGAGAAGTATTTGAAGTACGCGATACCCCGAGCGCCATAGGCCAGGGAAGTGTAAACCTGAAAGCGCATGTCGGTCATCGAGGGCTCGCGATAGTTCAAACAGCCGAGCGAGGCCACGATTTGCCAAAAGGGCAACTTGTGCTTCAGCGCGGCTCGGCGAACCGACTCCAGGTTGGCGAAGTATTCGCCACGCATGCTGCCGCCCTCGAAGAGAGCGTAATGGTCGTAGCTGATGACCGGCGGCTTGCACGTCTCGATGAATTTTTCGAGGTACTCGTCGTAGGTATTGGCATTTAGCTGGCCGGAATTGGCGTAGTTCGGAAATAGATTGATGTAGGGCCAAGCGCCCGGGTGAAGCTCTTTTACGACATCGCCAACGGTAGCCAAACCTGCGAAGAAGCTCGCGGGAGGTTCGTCACGTAAGTAGTAGCCATAAACGGCGGGATGGTTGCGCACTTCGTTGATGAGCGCGGTGACCCGTTGGCGTGCCTCTTTGGCGTCGACCTTTTGCCAGTCGTACCCGCCGACGCGTTGATCAGAGACAATTGCCTTGAGCCCGGCGGCCTGGCAGGCATCGAGAGCCGCAGGCGGCACGAAACCGGCCACCGTGAAGCCGCAATCGCTCATCTTCTTGATGACTCCGGGATCATTGGGAACGCCATCCCAAGCCATGATCGGGAAGAAGGCCGCCGGCTCGGCTGCAAAGGCTGGCGAACACGCCAGAACGACAAAAGCCAGGACGGCCGCAATTCGATTACCCATGTGAAAGCTCATCCAATTTTAACCGAGGGCGTGCCACCCATACGTTTGAATTCCCGGACACCCTCAATTAACCAACTATTGATACTTTGATAATGAACGGTTGAGCGGTGGCGGAAACGCCCCGGCTCGCGGGTGATGGTTCAATACCAATGCAAGCCTCGATAAGAGGCAGGGAAAAGGAAAGTATACTCGGAGGCGAGCCGAGTAACAGGCGGAAGAAAAATCGAAGGGCCCAGGCCCCCCCAGGCGAGACAAAAGACCGCCGTTCTCAAGTGTTGTAAGATATTGCGACCACTGAATTTATCAACTTGCTAAGAATTTGGCGCAAAAAAATGCCGGCCGCCTCCGTATTCCATATGTCTGTGCGCATGCTCGTCCGATCCGAAACTGGTTATTCAATTATTGATACTTTCATTGATTGATAATAAACGGTTGGACAGAGGCGGGGGCGCCCCGGCTCGCGGGCAATTGTTCAATACCAATGCAAGCCTCATTAAGCACCCTACTCAGCGAGACGGCTGATGCCCGTGGATGCCAGCGATCGCCCGAGCGACGACCCCTCCGATGTCGACCGAGAAGAGTTTGCGCGGCTGTTCTCGCGCAACGCACGACGGATTTACGGATTCATTATGACTCTGGTATTCAACCACCACGACGCGGAGGAGGTATTTCAGAACACCAACGTCATCCTGTGGAACAAGTTCGCCGACTTCCGGCCGGGAAGCAACTTCTTTGCCTGGGCCAGCCGCATCGCCTACTACGAGGTGCTGAGCCTCATGAAGCAGCAGCGCCGCAGCCGCACGTTCAGCGACGAGGCGCTTGAGTTGTTGGCCAACGAAGCGATCTCCCTCTCCGACCAATCCACCGAGCGATACGAGGCCCTAGAAGAATGCCTGGGACGGTTGAACGCGACTGACCGGCAATTGCTTCAAGAGCGCTACTATTATCAACGCCCTCCCAAGCAGATTGCGGCAAACCAATCGAAATCGGTCCACGCGATCTATCGCGCGTTGAATCGCATCCACAACGTTTTGCTGAACTGTGTTCAGCGAAGCATGAAAGCAGATACCCTATGAATGCCCAAGCTGCTCGTGAGCGTGAAATTCGCGAGATCGCCATCGCCGCCAATTGTGATGAGGCATCGGATGAGCAAATTGCTCGACTGGACGAACTTGTTCGGTCGGATCAACAACTTGCGAATTATGCGGCACGGATGCTTGAGCAGCAGGCTGCGCTTGCCTGGCAGGGCTTAACCGGCGGTCGGAAGTTGACGGATAGGAATGAGGATCTGGCCGGATACGCGGAAACGCCCGCTCACCACGAGGAGCGTGCTGCCGGGACGAATAACCGGCCTTGGGCCTGGCTGACAGTTGCCGCGGGCATTGGCTTCATTTTGGGCGGACTGGCGGCTGCGATATTGTATCGGGGAAATGGGCAATTGCCCGTTGGCTCTCTCGCCAAGATGGAGAACCCCGCGAGGATCGAACCGGCTTACGAAGCCAAGCTGGTACGGAGCACGGCCTGCTTGTGGGACGGCAATTCAGCCGCCTCGCGGCAGATTGGAAGCGGCCTGGCAAGTGGAGAATCACTCCATTTGCTCGAGGGCTTGGCAGAGTTCAAGCTCAATTGGGGCGTAAGTGGACAGGCGACCGTGTCTCTCGAAGGACCGGCTGGAATGATGCTGACTTCGGAGGGAATGCCGACGTTGCGCTTTGGCCGATTGACGGCGACGATCAACACGTCCCATCGACCATTCGTATTGGATACTCCGGTTGGCCGCCTGGTATTGACCGAGTATGGGTCGATCGGCGTGTCGGCGTTTGGCAATGAAGGTGAGATTCACGTCTTCGATGGCACGGCGATCCTCGAGCCGGCTTGGGGAACTCCAGACGAGGAAACATTACCGATCAAGATCGAAGCAGGCAAGGCGATTCGTGTGCGCCCTGGAGACGAAGGCCAGCCAAGCATCACCCACCATTCGGCCGATGCCGATTACTTCGCGGCGCAGGTTTCGATGGCGTCGGATGGACTGGCGATTACGCCAGCTTATGTAAAGGCGGTAAAGAAGGCTGCTCCTGTCGGTTACTGGCGGTTCGAGCGCGACAAATGGCCAGTTGTGCCCAATGCAATGGGTGGTCCGCTGGCTTGCCAAGTGACAGGGGCGATCGGTCGATCCAACCTTCATGGCAATCAGTCGGTAGAATTTGGCCTGACTAACCAGCTTAGCCAAGTGCTGTCGACCGGCCCCATTGATAACTCGATTCGCGATAGCTACTCCATCGAGTTTTGGATCAAGCCCAGCCACTACCATGTAGGCGCCGTGATTTCGCTGGTAGGAGATAAACCTACCTCCAGCGGCATCTTGCCACACGGCATGCTGATCGAACTCGGCGGCAGTGGAAAGATACCCACGGCCGTCCATCATCCGGGCTGCATCCGCTATTTGCATCGTAGCCCGGCCGGCAACGAGACAGCGACCGGCACATCGTGCTACTCCAAAACTCCGTACACGTTGCGAAAGTGGCAGCATGTCGTGGCGACGAAGGATGGCCCCCACATGCAGCTATACATCAACGGACAACAAGTGGCCGAGGGCGAAGACCCGAGTGATTTATCTGGCGGATTGCGCTTGCTCGTAGGGCGGCTATACCCGGATCGCGGTGTTCGGCCATACGTCGGGCAGCTCGACGAACTGGCACTATATGGCCGGGCGCTTCGCCCGGAGGAAATCAGTCTTCACTATAAACTTGTTCGTCCCACGGTCGTGAGTGAGCATGAAATTTGACTTTAGGGACAACTGTTTGGCTTAAGAACGAAATTCAAAAATTAGCTGAGGATGTCCGGGAATTCAAATGTAGGGTGGCACGCCCTGAGTCTTCGAAGGGCGTGGAACTGTGCAGTTCGGCGAACCACGCCCTTCCCAAAGCGTCAGGGCGTGCCACCCTACATTTGAATTCCCGGACGGCCTCAACTTAACTAACTAATAATGACGGCAAGAAATAATAGGCTTCAGTTTCACAACACGTTAGATCGGGAGAATTCAATGGGCGGGAGAATAGTTTATCGGGACGGTCAGAGTTGCCGAGCTGGGGGAAAGAAGATAATTTGGCTCGCGGTTGCAGCAGTGGTCGTTAGTCTGGGTGGTATCAATAGCGCATTCGCCGTGGCGCCAACTCCGGCATTTACTTGGGATGCCACCGGATCGAGCGACTACAACACTCCCACCAACTGGGATCCGAATCTTACCGCTGCACCATCCAACGCAGAAAACCAGTTTCTCACGATCAACAATGGCGCGACAGCGGTGATCGACGACTACGCCGAAGGCGCGTTCCTGATCTTGGGACTATCGACCGGCCAAAGCGGCAACCTCGTCATCAACTCAGGGTCGGCGGACGTGAAACGGTTCCGGATGATTACAACTCCGATACCCCCACCTACCTTCCCAATAATGGCGGCACGGGCACGGTCATTCAAAATCCGGGCACCATCGTATATGTGAACTACGACGCGGGCACCGAACCTCCCGTGGCAAGTTTGTATGTTGGCGATTCCGCCGGCCTAGCCGGTAACACCGCCAACGGAAGTTATACGATCAACGGCACCGAGACATCGCCGTCGGTCTTGAACTCCGGTCTTTTGGCGGATGACGCGATCGTGGTCGGAACGGGTTCTGGGACTGTCGGAACCTTCACGCAGAACCCTTTTACGACCGTTACATCGACGGGTTTCATCAATATCGGTCGCCGTGGCTCGACCGGCACCTACAACCTCAAAGGTGGCGACCTTTCCACGTATGGAGGTGGAACCTCGCTCTACATTGGCGATGGCGACGCGGACGGTTTTTCATCAACTAGCGGCACGTTCAATCAAACGGACGGCACCTTTAACGTGACGGGCGCCGCGATCATCGGACGGCGAAACGGCCAAGGCGCTTACAACATTTCCGGAG
>CAZGMU010000014.1:3221-18128 GCA_964526975.1 uncultured Planctomycetaceae bacterium | reverse complement strand
AGGCTCGCTCACGACGTCGGCCGAGATCAGAGTCGGCGACTGGGGCGACACGAACAACAACACCAGTCTGGGCAATGCCCAGGGCACATTCACCGTCAGCGGCACGGGCTCAGTCACCATCGGCACAAACCTGAACGTTGGCATTGGCACTGCCGCCACCTCGACCAACGTGACGGGAACACTGACGCAGACCGGCGGATCGATTACGCTGAGCGCGTCCAATGCAATTACTGCCATCGGCAACGGCCGTGGCGACTCGGGCACGGCTAATCTCTCTGGTGGAACGTTCACGCAGACGGGCGGGACTGCGGTTTTCGATATCGGCCGCAACAACAGCTCTGGCACCGTTAACATCTCGGGTACTCATGTCTTTAACGCCACGCAAATTACGGTCAATTCGACCAATGTGGCAGCAACGCGCCAGTTGAATATCAGCGGCGGAACGGTTGACGTCGATACATTGACGTTCGGCACCGTCGCATCTCAATCTACACGCTTGCTGGATATCAGCGGTGGAACTGTAAACATTGGTGCATTGACGACCGGCCAGGCCACCGGAGGTGGCCAGGCATTAACGCATATCCACGGCGGAAATGTCACGATTGAGAACACGCTCACATTTTTCACCAACTCCGAGTTCAGGCTGTCGGGCATCAACCTTGCAGTTCCGGCAAACTCTACGTACGGCAACGCCACCATTAACGTCGCGAGCGGCAGCACACTGACGCTCAACGGCACGTTCGGCACGGGCGCAGACACCCGTGCGCTCACGAAGATCGGTTCCGGCACCCTGACCGTGAACGGCACTCAGAGCTATAGCACGAATGCGGCCGCTATCATCAACGGCGGTACGATTAACTACAACTCGGAAGTGACGAGCGGAGGCACTAACCTTACGATGACGGTCGGCGAGGCCGGCACGCTCGGCGGCACTGGCACGGTTGGCGGCGCGGTAACTAACAACGGCACGATCGCACCAGGTGTGGCGTCTGGCACAAACATTGGAACGCTCACGACGAATGGGAACATCACCAGCGGCGAAAACTCGAACTGGGCGATCGAGCTCAATGGCGCTCTGTAGGATAAGCTGGCCGTCAATGGTAACATTGATCTGTCTGCTTTCGATTCGCTGAATGTCTCGGGATCACCTGGCGCGAGCACGAGTTGGACCATCGCCACCTACACGGGCGGTCTCACCGGTGTGTTCGATAATATCACGCATGGTTATTCCGTGGCCTATACGGGCGGCAACATCACACTGAGCGTGGCAGCCGGTTTGCTTGGCGATTTCAACAGCGACGGAAAAGTAGATGCGGGCGACTATGTCACTTGGCGGAAGAACGATGGTCCGAATGCTTCGCTGCCGAACGACAACGGTGTCGGCAATCAGGCGGCCCGATATTCGCTTTGGCGAACCAACTTCGGCAATCCACCAGGCAGCGGAAGCTCGCTCGACGGCAGCAATGTTCCTGAACCAGCCACTTGGGTACTGGTGGCAATGGGTGTAGCATTCGTTGCTGTTGCCTCGCGGCGTCGCCAGGTGGAACAGTTCGCATTTGAGCCAGTACGTTGATCGCGAAACCAACGATCTTTCGAGAAATGTGTAGCCCTCAACGCGAGCCGGCATGGCGCGACTTCCTGCGTCGCGCCGTGCCCGGCTTGTTCTTTGTCTTGGCGCTGCTTGGCTCGGATTGCTTAGCCATCAATGAGGTAGGCGGCCCACTCATTACGTTCAACGACAACGGGGGTTGGTCGTGGTTTGAAGACGAACGGGCGATTGTCGATCTTCAAGCTGGCACTGCCGGGAAGATCATTGTTAGTTCGGTAGCCAACGGAAGTGGAACGGGTGGCGCCAGCCGTAATGGCGACGTGGAAGTTGTTTCGTACGATCTGGCTTCCTCGGCGATCACTCGCTTTACGCTCGCCGACAACCTGGAAGCCGACGACCACGATTCGGCCGCGCTCCTGAAGCTGCCAGACGGGCGCTACTTGAGCAGTTATTCCAAGCATTCGACGAACAACCAGTTGCAGTGGCGGGTCTCGACGGCGCCTAGCGATATTTCAGCATGGGGACCAAGCAACGTTTACCTAGAGGCGGGCGGCACAACTTATTCGAACCTCATTTACCTGTCGGCCAGTGGAGATGTCTTCGATTTTCATCGAGTCGCCGGTGCGGCAGGCGGCTACGACCCTCACTTCCTGAAATGGAATCTGGAAACCCAGAGCGGGTTTGCCTACGGCGGCAGATTGCTTACCGGACCGGAAGGCGATACGGGAAACAGCGACCGACCGTACATTCGATACACCAGCAACGGGGTCGGTCGTATTGATTTCATCACGACCGATGCCCACCCGCGCAACCTGCTCTCCAACAGCGTGTACCACGGCTATATTCAGTACGAAGGCAACCAGAACTACGGTGTCTACCAATCCGATGGCACGCGATTGGGCGATCTGAGCAACGTGAGCACCAGCCCGTTCAAAGCCAGCGACTTTACGCCGCTTCTCGTTGGAAATACGGTATCGCCAGTGAATAACCTCCTCATGACACGGGGTTGGACAACCGACGTTGAGTTGGACGCAAACGGCAAACCATACGCTGTCTTTACAGCGCGAGTAAATGACAACTCGCTCGACCACCGCTTCTTTTACGGGCGTTACACGGAAAACGGCTGGAACATCCACGAGTTGGCCAAGGCGGGCGGTTATCTCTATGCAAACGAGCCCGATTACACCGGCCTCGTGGCCCTCGATCCGAGCAATCCCAACAGGCTGTTCATGTCGTCCAAGATCGATCCTCGCACCGGAGTAACGATGCCGCGGTACGAGATTTTCGAAGGCAAAACAGCGAACGAAGGCGCTACGTGGAGTTGGGCGCCGATTACGTATAATTCGACAGTGGACAACATTCGTCCGATCGTGCCCCGCTGGGACAACGAGCACACGGCGCTATTATGGATGCGCGGCACGTATACGACGTACAAGAACTACAACATGTCCATCGTAGGACTGACGCAAATCACTCCCCTCGAAGGGAACGGAGCGAACACGGGGCCTCCTCGTGTTATCCCGGTAACGGGCACCTGGGTAAACGCGATCGGCTTTGGTAATGGGCCGATCAGCGAGGCCAATACATCGTCTCCTATTGTCGGTAATGGAACGAGCGACAGCGCGACACAGCAGATGATTCATTCTGCTTTTCCAGAAGTTACGCTAGCTCGCTCGGGCGACAAGATTGTTTTCACGGGCAGCGTCACGCTCACCGGCACCGTGAACAGCCCGCTCTCGAGCGGAAGCCCGAAAACACAGTTCCGTTTCGGGCTGTTTGCAGGCGACAGCGCGGGACCAGACGACAACGGCTGGGTTGGCTACTCGATGAGTAATCGCCATGGAACAAGCTCTGGCTCGGGCGGCACGCTGGCCCGCAAACCCGTCGGCAATACCTCGGCCTATCTTTCCACGGCAGGACAGAATTCTCTCGGCACGCAAGCGGGCGACAACACCAGCGCGAGCCTATTCAACGACGACACCTACTACATGAATCTGACCATCGAGCGCTCGGGCAACGATTTGGTGATTTCCGCGACGCTCGATGGATCGAACGGCTTTACGCAGTCGATCTCGGCCACGGACTCGACCGCGCAGACGCAGGGCACGTTTTCGTTCAATCGCCTTGGTTTTCTATTGGGCATGAACCTGGCGGCGGACCAGGCCACGTTTTCCAATTTGCTGGTCACCTTCATTCCCGCCGCCTTGCCGGGCGACTTCAACAATGACGGCAAAGTCGACATGGCGGACTACGTCGTCTGGCGGAAACAGGGCCTTTCGGCGGAGAAGTATACGGAGTGGCGACAGAACTTTGGCGCTTCGTCGGGGAGCGGCTCGTCGCAGATGCTCCAGAAAGTCGCTAGCGTTCCCGAGCCAACAGCATGGACGCTCCCTACGACGGCCGCTTTCTTCCTTTTCTGGCTACACCGGATGCAGTGAACGATTTGTGACCAAGCGGCGCTGTTGGCGGCACTGGGACCGACCCGAGACGGATCGGCTATATAGCCCGGCCGTCCCGGCCGGGACGCATTCATATTCCATGTTCCATGACTGTATCCGCCGCCACCAAAATCCATTACGGCACTTGCTGCATCGACAGCCAATGATGTTGGCGCAATAATTGGGTTATGTGCCAACGATTCTTGTTGCTTTGGACAGTCACGCTTCTTGGATGCTGCGCTTGGGCCTCGACGATATTGGCCAAGGAAGAGGGAGTTCCGCGCCCGCTCACCAGGTACAAAGGGCGAGAAATCGCTCAAACGATGCACTACCTGGGTGCCCCCTGGCTGACTCGCGAGTCGCGCGATCGCGAGGAAGATTGCAAGACGCTGCTGGACGCACTCAATCTCAAGCCTGGTGACACGGTCTGCGACCTGGGATGTGGCAACGGTTTTTATTCGCTACCGATCGCCAAGCTTGTCGGCGAGCGGGGCCGCGTCATCGGAGTCGACATCCAGCGCGAAATGCTCGGCCTGCTAAAAGATCGGGCTGCTGAAGAAAAGATCGCGAACATCGAACCGGTGCTCGGCACGGTGGTCGATCCCAAGCTGCCCGCAAACTCGGTCGATTTGGTACTTCTCGTCGATGTGTACCATGAGTTTTCGAATCCTCAAGAAATGCTCGCCGGAATTCGCAAGAGCCTCAAGCCGACAGGCCGAGTGGCGCTTGCCGAGTTTCGCGCGGAAGACCCGAAGGTGCCGATCAAACCTCTGCACAAGATGTCCAAGACACAGATCATGAAGGAGTTTCCGCCGAACGGCTTCAAGCTGGTAGAGGAATTCGACAAGCTGCCTTGGCAGCACCTGATGTTTTTTCAGCGTGATGATGCGCCGGAGGGAGAGACAAAGAAGTAGTTGCGGCGAGACGGACTTTAGCACGTCCGCTGTGCAAAGGACGGACTTTAGAGCGTGTTTCACTGGTGCTGTAACAAACTCCCAATAGCCGGAGAGCTACGCTCTCCGGTCGACTCGTAGCGGGAAAGTTCACATCAACCTGAAAAGCGCTCTAGTCCGTCCTACGAACCAGCTTCAATAATATTGCGCGGATTATCAACCATAAGTTGTCGGATCTGCTGCTCGGTGAATCGTAGCTCGCGCCGCAAGTTTTCTTCCGAACGACGCATCGTACCAGCCGAGCCCATCAGGTGGCTACGGTCGGCCGACCAAGTGGCCAGGTTCTCGTCAATCACCACGCGCTGGTCGCCGATGGTGTACTCACCCGGTCCTTGCCCTGCCCCGCAAATCGCATCGGTCACGATGAATGCCCGATCGAGTCCACAGCACTTGAGATAGTTGCGAAGCGCGACGAACGGAACATGCACGCCATCGGCGATGAAGCCAAACATCAGATGGTCGGATTGACTTAGCGCACGCTGAATGATGTTGTCGTGGCGTGGCAGCGTGCCTGGGCAGCCGTTGCCCAAATGCGTGAATAACGACAAACCGCCGTCGATCGCGGATCGCAACTCGTCGAGCGATGGATTGCAATGACCGGCCGAAACGCGAATGCCCCGCTCCGCCAGATATTTCGTGACACGGGAATTCGGATCGCGCTCGGGGGCCAGCGTGACGATCTTCGTAAGCCCACAGGCGGCGTCCAATAGCCGCTTCATGAAATCGGCATCGGCCGGCTTCGCACATGCGGCCGGGTGCGCACCGATGTACCCTGGTTGCTCATTCAGAAACGGCCCCTCGATGTGGATGCCGGCGATCATCGAGGCAATCTCGGGGGCATAATCGCGCACTCGGGCGATATTGGCCAATCGCCGGCACATCGCGTCTAAGTCCGCCGTAATTACGGTTGCCAAAATCCCTACAACCCCTTCTTCACGCAATCGCTGGCAGACAGCCAAGACACGCTCGCCGGATAACTCGTCGGCATTGAAGTCGACATCGGCATATCCATTGACTTGCAGGTCGACATAGCCGCTGGAAACATTCATAATCACTAGTCGTTAAGAACCAAGAAACGGGAGGACGTAACGTCGGATGGATATCAAAATTATGCCGGACAAGGCGCGGATGGGAAAGGCGGCGGCAACGGCCGGCGCCGAGCATATTCGCAAGGCTTTGGCCAGCCGAGGGGAAGCGAACATCATCGTGGCGACCGGCGCCTCGCAGTTCGAAATGCTAGCCGAGTTGGCCCAACAGCCCGGCATCAACTGGAACCGCGTTACCGGCTTTCACCTCGACGAGTATGTGAGACTGCCGATCGATCACCCGGCTTCGTTCCGCGGCTATCTGTGGCAACGGTTCGTGAGCAAGCTGCCGCTGCCGCTGAAAGTGTTCCACTTCCTCGACGGCGAGCAAGACGCAAATGCCGAATGTAAACGAGTTGGCGAGATCATTCGTCGGCATCCGATCGATGCCGCATTCGTCGGCATCGGCGAAAATGGTCACTTGGCCTTCAACGATCCGCCAGCCGATTTCGAAACCGAGGAGCCTTACTTAGTAGTGCAACTCGACGATGCTTGCCGTCGGCAGCAGTTGGGCGAAGGTTGGTTCCCGACGTTCGACGATGTGCCCAAGCAGGCGATTTCGATGAGCATACGCCAAATCATGAAGAGCGCGGCGATCATTTGCACGGTGCCCGATGAGCGCAAAGCGGAAGCGGTGCGCAACGCCGTTGAAGGCCAAGTGTCACCGCAGGTGCCGGCTTCGATTTTGCAGAAGCATGCACAATGCGGGCTGTACCTGGATACGCCTGCAGCATCGCTGCTGCAGGGAAAACTCTAAAACACCTTCGAGTGCCTTCCTTTCCCGCAATTCGTGTCGAAAGCTATAATTCATCTATGAGCAACACAATTAGTATCAACCCGAATATCTTGGGCGGTACACCGGTTTTTACCGGGACGCGTGTGCCTGTTGAATCGCTTTTCGATTATCTGAACCACGGGCGTACGGTCGACTACTTCTTAGAGCAATTTCCCACGGTAAAGCGGCAACAAGTCGAAGAGCTGCTCAATGATGCGGCGCAAGCCGTAATACAACAAGCGGCCATATGAAATTACTGCTCGACGAGAACCTGCCGCATCAGCTGCGTCACGAAATCTCGGGGCACGAATGTTTTACCGTTGCCTACATGGGGTGGAACGGTATCGAAAATGGCGAGTTGCTCAGCCGCGCGTTCATTGATCGATTTGACGCGCTCGTGACGAAAGATGCCAACATCCACTATGAACAGAATCTTACCGATTTGTCGATTGCGGTCGTTATCTTGCATGCCGCTTCGAATGACATCGACGACATTCGGCCGCTAATTTCCTCACTGCTCTCGGCGCTAAAACAACTGCCGCCGAGACAAATTACGCACGTACGATAGCGCTGGAATCTGGATTGCAGTAGCTAGTTACTTCACTTCCAGCTTCAAATTCTTAAACCGCACTTCCGTCGGTCCACCGGCGTGGAGTTGCAAACCGAACTGGCCGCGGGATTTTCCGACGGGATCGTTGAGGTCGACGCATGGCTTGCCGTTTAGCCACGTCCGGATATGGCTGCCGATCGCCTCGATTTCGTAGTGGTTCCAGTCGCCCTTCTTGAGATGCGGCTCGCCCGATTTGTCGGAGAGAATCGCGCGGCCGTTTTCTTCGTAAAGCTTGCCCCACCAGCCTTCGCCGATATCAGCCTGGTAGCCGCGCATTTCGTTGTAGCCGTGCATGGGCTCGGAACGGAACTGCACACCGCTGTTGCCTTCGTTTTTGACAAGTTTGACATCGAACGACAGTTTAAAGTTTTCCGCCGCCAGGTCGCTCACGAGGAACGTATTGCTACCGATACCGGGGCTGCGGCCCACGATCTCGCCATTTTCGACCGACCACAAACGCATATCTCCTGACCACCCCGCTAGATCGCGGCCGTTGAAGAACAAGGTTGCGTTGTCTTTGCTGGCCAGCATTGGCACCTGAGACGATCCGCGCAGATAGGCGAACAGCGATAGAATCTCGTGCGCCGAAAACTGTTTTAGCTGATCCTCGGGCATCATCGATGTCATGCTGAGCACGCGCTGGTCAATTTCATTCTTGGGCAAAATGATCGTTTCTGTTGCCGTGCGAACGGTGACCGCCTGATCGTTTTCGGAGCTAACGATGCCGGTGATCACGCGGCCATCGTCGGTAGTGAAAACGGTTGGTTGATATTCTTTCGCGATCAGTGCGCTAGGGTCGACGATATTGGAAAGCAGGTACACGACATCCGATCGGTTGGAGCCTGTTAAGTCGGGGCCGATATTGGAGCCAACGCCGTAGAGCGTATGGCATTGCTGGCAGGTTTTGGCAAACACCGCGCGACCCAGGTGGGGATCGGGCGCCTGCTCCACTTTTTTGGCCAGCATATCGCGGTAGGTCGCGATTAGCGCCGCCTTGTCAGCAGCCGTGCTTCTCACCTGCCCCCAAATGCTGCTGAGTTGCTCATCGATTTTTTCGTTCTGCAGATTGTGGAGTTGCCGAATCAAATCGGCGCTCAAGTCGGTTTTAGGAATCCGGTTGTCAGCGACTGCCTTTAGCAGTTCGGAGCCGTAGGGCGCTCGAGACCCCAGCGTAGCAAGCGCTGTTCGTTTTTCATTTATCGTGAGCGATGGGTACGTCGAAAGAATCAACGTCGGCGTCTGCGGATCATCGTACATCGCCAGGCCCGCGAGCGCCGCTTCGCGCAAGTCTGAATCCCTCAGCAATACCTGGAGCGCCTTGACAAGCTTCGGATCTTTCGCGGCTAGCAGCGCCCGAAGGGCATCGTGGCGGGAACTGGCCGCTTCGCGCGAAGTGACTCGCTTGCGCATCGCTTTCAACGCAGCGGCATCACCAAAGGTGACGCCAACAGCCGCAGCCTCATTCTTCACGGCATTGGGCGAACTTTTAGATAGCTTCGCATAGGTCGTGGCCCAATCGGCCGGCGGCTTCACCTGCCGCTGACCGGCGAGCACCGCCCTTAGCGATTGCAAAACCGTAAGCTGCTCATCCGTGTCGGTTGATTGATCGAGCGCGCGAACAACCGGAGCAAGCCCCGCATTGGCAGGCAGGCTGCCGATACGCCGCAACATGAAATCACGCACAAGCGGAATCGTCTTGCCGCACGACAGACCGAACGCAAGCGCCCGCTCGGGATCGACCTCGGCCAGCGGCTCGGCCGCGTACCAATACATTAAAGGCAGATTTTGATCCCCCGCATCCTCGGCGTGTCGCGTCAAATTTCCCAACAAATCCCAGCGGTCTTTCGGTGCCATCCGCCCCGCGGCGGATGCTAAATAGAGCCGAACCACTCGCGACGGATCATTCTTCGCCAGCGATACGAATTCGGGCAACAACTCAACCAATTGTGACTGCGGGCTATCGAGCGCAAGCTGCACGGCCCATGCTCGCACATATTCACTTTTATCAGCCAGCAAACTTTTGATTATCTCGGCTGGCACGCCGCTTGAGCCATGGAGAGCCCACATTGCTCGCAGCCGGCGTGTCTCGTCCGGATTCGAGGTCGCGATTTCAACCAGGCGATCACGAGCCTGTTTGTCGACTTTGCCTTCCGCAGCCCGCTCGGCCAAGATTCGCCGTGCATGCCGCACGTACCAATCGTTCTTTTCCAGCACGAGTTCGGCCAACTCGCGATCGCTCAGCTTCTTGAGATCAACCGATTTGTGCTCGGGCTTTCCATAGCTGACCTTGTAGATTCGCCCATTGGTTCGATCGTGGCCTTCGGCGTTCCGATGGTGGCAGGCATTCATGTCGTACCAATCGATGACGTAGACCTGACCGTCTGGTCCGTATCGTAGGTTGAGCATTTGCGAGGCAAGATCGCCCGTGAGTAAAAAGTCCTTGCCATGATGGCCGACGAAGCCGGAGCCTTGAGATTCCAGGACATCGGTATTCACGCGCTGGCCGTGAATGTTGTTCATGAAAATCGTGTGGCGGTACTGGTCTGGCCACGCGCCGCCAAGGTAAATCATCGCACCGCAATGAGCGTGGCCACCGCCGGCATCACTCGAGCGCCCGTTGCCGGCGTGAGGAGTGGCGCCGACGTAGTGCCGATGGTCGGCGATCGTTTGGATGTCGGCATAGGTATAGGGCTCGAAATGCGAGCCGGCCTGACGCTGGTAGCGGGCGCCCTGAATGACGTGATACAGATGCGGAATCACGCAGGCAGTGGCAAATGCCTGGCCGTGATCGTCGAAATCGACGCCCCAGGGGTTGCTGGTGCCTTCGGCAAAGACCTCGAACTTGTGCCGCGTCGGGTGATATCGCCAGATACCCGCATTGATCGGAGTGCGCTCCTGCTTCGGCGTTCCCGGCTTGCCGACATTCGAATGCGTGAACACCCCATGGCAACCATAAAGCCAGCCATCTGGCCCCCAGATAAATGTATTCAGCGTTTCGTGCGTGTCTTCGTAGGCCCAGCCATCAAGAAGCACTTCCGGCTTGCCGTCTGGGATGTCATCGCCATTGCGATCGGGAATGAATAGCAAGTAAGGGGCCGCACCGACAAACACACCGCCGTATCCAAGCTCGAGGCCACTCACAAGATTGAGGCCTTCTTGAAATACGGTGCGTTTGTCGAAGCGGCCGTCGCCGTCGCTATCTTCAAAAATGAGAATCCGATCTTTGCCCTGCCCCTCCGGCGCACGGACTGGATAGGTATAGGCTTCAGCGACCCACAACCGGCCCCGGTCATCGAGTGCCATCGCGATCGGCTGCTTCACATCCGGTTCGGCAGCACTGACCTTCACCGAAAAACCTTCGGGCAGCTTCATCACCCGAGCCGCTTCGTCGGCAGGCAGCCCGGCATAAGGATAGACATCAGCCGTGCCTGCGTCTGGCGCCTCTTCCTTCACCTCGGGTGGGTCATCATGAAATCGAAAGTGATCGAAGTTGATATGCGACCAACCGGCCCCGCCCAGATCAAGCAAACGCAAATAAATCTGCTTACCATTCAGCTTTCGTAAGTCGGCGACGACCTGCCGCATTTGCTCCACACTTTTGCCGCTGGCCCTGAAAACAACTTTGTTGTTGTCGGCTCGCACAATCTCAACACGTTCGGCTCCGCCCGCGCCACCGCCAATCCAAAAACTGGCCCAAGGGTGAGTTACGGGAAAGGGAACGGAAGTTAGCGTCCCCTCGCGACCATCGCCCCGGCGTTCATACGTGCCCACCCAATACTGCCCTTTGTGCCCGCTAATGCTGTCGGGACGACGAGCATGGACTGTGTCGCCTTGGATAGGCTGGTCCTCGAAAGCATCGCCGGTGGCCGTCCAATCCGAGAGATCACCCTTCTCAAAGTCGAGATTGAGCACGCGGCCATCGGCCGACTTAGCTGGAATGCCATCTTTCGGATCGTCCGAGCTTTGATTGGGCTGCGGCTGAGGAGTGCGCGGGCGGGTTGGCATCGGCTGTGCGCTCTGCCAGGTTCGCCGATCTACCTCCTTCGGATCATGGATGAAAACAAACGTTCCCTTCTTGTTGCCAACCACGACATCGGCCCAACCGTCGCCGTTGAGATCGAGCGCTTCGACTTGCGTGCCGACACCGGAGTTGGCATCAATCCGATGTGGTACGAAGTGTGCCTTGCCGCCTGGCTCGCGCACCGTCTGGAACCAGTACAACACGGCCGGTTCGAGCGATCCGGGGTCATGTTCGGCATGAGCCCAGAATCGCTTGCCGGTAATGATGTCTAGCACACCATCGTGGTCCATGTCGGCCAAAGCAATGGCGTGCAACTGGGAGAACGCTACGCCATACTCGTTCTGCTCCGGCTTCTCGCCCATGACGAGATGTTCTTTGAACTCGATCTCGCCATCCTTGCCGGCGACATTTTCGAACCACGACAGGCCGTAGGCATGGGCAGCCTTGCTCGTGATGACGTCGTTGCGGCCATCGCCGTTGACATCAAACGCGTACATCTGAGCACCACCGCCATCGGAAAACTTCACGGGATGGAACTTCCAGAACTCGGGGGGATCCGTAGGTCCGCCGAGCCGAGGCGGACTTCCAGGTGCCGCTCGGCTCGCGGCACCTACAGGGTGTTCCCACCAACCATCTTTCTCGAGCAGATCCAAACGACCGTCATTGTTCACATCGCCAACGCCCATACCGTGCGTGAACCGCTGGTAATGGCGCTTAGGCGTAACAGGGTGGAACTTCCACTCCTTCGTGGGATCATCCTTGGGAATTTCGGCGTAGCCGAATTGTCCGCCAGTCGCACAAACGAGATCTGGAACGCCGTCGCCAGTGATGTCAGTAAACGTAGGCGACTCGCCGTCGGTCACTTTCAGCATGACATGCCGATTCCACGTCTCGGATTTGCCCTGCGGATTTTCGAACCACCACGTATCCTCGCCCGGGAAGCCGATGATGACGATATCGGTCCAACCGTCTTTGTTTACATCGTAGGTGTACGCAAAGAAGTTTTTGGAGTAACCGGCGATATTGAACGGCTCGGCTTTGTAGTATTCGTGCCGTTCGGTGAACTTTGGGCCGGCGTACCAATACGGGCCTGAGACGATGTCCATCACGCCGTCGTGATTGAAGTCGCCGATGTTGGCGCCTTCGCTGAAAAACTGGTCGGAAAGCTGCGTTTTTTTGAAGTTATGCAGCGTGTATTTCTCGGCGCCATTCGCCGATGCCACTATTCCGAATACAAGTAGAAGTCCGGTAGAAAACAGTCTGCTAATGCTCATCGTTTTCGTTACCTATAACAATTTAAAGAATATCTCACGCGAAGGCGCGAAGGCGCAAAGTTCAAGCAGCAATATTTTCTTTGCGCCTTCGCGCCTTTGCGTGAGACAAAAACCGATTACTTTCGCGTGAAAGCCGGGAGTTGCCGAATCTCGCCGCCTGCCTGGGCCGATTCGTGGGCCAAAATGCCGACGCAGGTCCAATTGGCGCTCGTCGGAGCATTCGGCCACGGATCGCGGTCATCGACCAGCGCGCGGATGAATTCGTTCACAAGGTGGGGGTGGGATCCGCCATGGCCGGAGCCCTGGAGGAAAGAAAGGTGGTCGGCATCGACAATCGACCGCGTGAACGGCCGAATCTCTTCAGGCAATAGGTGGGCGAAGTCGGGGACCTCGATCGACGAGGGGATCTCAGGCTCCGGCTGTTTGGCCGTGTGGAGCACGTGTTTCTCGCCTTCGACGAGCGCCCACTCGAACGACTTTTTCGAGCCGTAGACGTCGAAGCTCTCGCGATACTGGCGAGCCGTGTCGTACAGGAATCGCCAAATGTGGGCGGCAACGTCGCTATCGGCAATCTTGATGTGGCACGATTCGACCGCGAACGCGTTGCCGGATTTCTCCCGAATGTCGTCGCGAACCGTGCCGGAGCCGAAGCAGGACACGTACTCGGCTGGCTTATTCATGAGGCCGAGCACGGGACTTACGACGTGTGTCGCGTAGTGCATCGGGATCATCCGCTCCCAATAGTCGGGCCAACCGTCCATGTCTTGCGGATGCGATGCCTGCAGGTATTGAATCTTGCCGAACTCCCCCTTCTCGTACATTTCTTTGATGAAAAGGAACTCGCGGCTGTAGACGACCGTTTCGGCCATCATGTACTTAAGGCCCGTGTCGGCCACGAGTTGGCAAATTTTCTCGCAATCGGCCACCGTGGTCGCCATCGGCACCGTACACATAACGTGCTTCCCGGCCCGCAAGGCTTCCATGCTCATCCAGGCATGGTCCGGAATCGGGCTGTTGATGTGGACGAAGTCGATATCCGGATCTGAAAGCACCTGACCATAGTCGGTGTAACGCTTGTTGATCTTAAAAGCGTCGCCGACCTTGTTCATCTCGGCTTCGTTGCGCCGGCAGATAGCCACGACCTCGGCCTGCGTGTGCCGCTGGTAAATGGGGATAAACTCGGCCCCAAACCCCAAACCGACCATCGCGACACGAACCGGAGAAGATACTTTCATCGGCAACAATCCTTATCCCAACCACAACCGAACGGATCGTCCACCTGCAGATAACGTCCCTTGGCGTTGCTATCCGCAGTTCTCCATGTTAATTTAGCCAACGCTTGCACGCGGTTGAATGATAAAAATCGCATCTCGACCGGCTTTTTTGCAGGCAACGATCTTGTCCGATGGCTACGCTAGGTAGGCGCCGCGAGCCGAGCGGCCCCTTCCCCTTTGGCAACCACCGCCCGGTTCGGCTCGCCGGGCGAACAGGCAAGCGACTCTTCGAGGCGGTATGACGAACGAAAATCAGGCGCGGCGGTTGTTTCTCGGTTGTTTCATGGCATTGATCGCCACGGCGTTCGGTTTCGCCGTACGCGGAGGCGTGTTGAACGATTGGGGCGCTCAGTTCAACCTGACCGAGGAACAGAAAGGCATCATCGGCGGCGTCGGTCTCTTCCCGTTCGCTATCTCGATTATCCTGTTCAGCCTGATCATCGACCGCATTGGTTACGGCACCGCGATGGTCTTCGCGTTCGTCTGCCACATCGTTTCCGCCGTGCTGACGATTTTCGCGCCGAACTTCGGCGTTCTTTATATCGCCACGTTCATCTACGCCCTGGCGAACGGCATCGTCGAGGCTGTGATCAATCCGGTCGTGGCCACGCTCTACAAAGACAACAAAACCCACTGGCTGAATATCCTTCACGCGGGCTGGCCGGGAGGACTTGTTCTTGGAAGTTTGCTGGCCATCGGCATGGCCTTTCTCAGTGACCGACAGTTGCTGCCGCAGGGCCTGCACCTTTGGCAATGGAAAATGACGATCCTGATGCTGCCGATCCTGTTGTACGGCATCATGCTTTTCGGCCAGAAGTTCCCCGTGCAGGAGCGAGTGGAAGCCGGCGTCTCCTATCGCGAGATGTTGGCCGAGCTTGGCTGGGGCGGCGCTTACATCGTGTCGTTCCTGCTCATCATGGGAATCAGC